>NZ_JALBUS010000020.1:0-40292 GCF_033971885.1 Absicoccus intestinalis
TTTCTTTCTCGAAATTGACGTGTTTCTTGGTTTCCTGTTCAGTTTTCAAAGATCGTCGCTCTCTCAAGCGCTTTTTAATTTAATCATATTTCTTACCTTTTGACAAGTATTTTTTTAAAAAAATTGTTTTTTTCTTATAAACACCTTTTACAAACTGTTCCTTTTACAAAAATAGATATTGAATATCGTAAACTATTTCAATAACGTATCATCAACTTGTAAACAAAGATAAGATATTTCATCAAAAGTATAATGTTGAATGACACAAGCTTTCAAACATTTTGTTTGTTCTTCCTTTTCAAGCGAAAGGTTCATAAATGTTTCAAATGTTGGAGGATTGCTCATACCTACTTTGGCTCTTTGTACGATCCAAGTTCCCATATGCTTCTTTTTCGCAATCGTATAGGGCAATACACTTTTCATTTCATCATAACCTATGAGAATATTCATCACATGCTTATTTTGTATAGACCAAAATGCTGGATCTAAACAAATCGGAAAGTCCGGTTTTGTTTCTAATACTACTGGTTCATACGTTCCCCAAAATGCAAAGCTATAAACAGGATGCTTAGAACGTCGGACTTTGGGATTGCGTAAAAATTGGATGCCAAACCCATCACAACCCGTTAAACGACTTCGATAGCCCGGCTGGTCTTTACGCATTTCTTTCCATTGATCATAATTCAACCCATCCAAACAGCTAGGATCTAAGCATGAATCATCAAAAGTTGGAACAAAAATACATCCGGAATCGGTCACGACATGCATCAGAGCTTCGATACATGTTTGGCCTTTTCCTAAAATAGAGTCCATTGCATCTGTATTTGCTTGTAAACAAACGATGGACCCCTCTTGAATACCCATTTTTTGATAAATTTTGATCATGTCTTTCTTTGTTTGCATGCAAATATCTTAACATAGAAAAGGCACGTATTGAAATCATACGTGCCCATTGGTTATTTTCTTAATTGTGCGCCAAAATCTTTTTCTAACATATCGAGGATCTTATCAAATAATGTATTGATATCTTCATCTTTCAATGTTTCTTTGTTCGACTGGAATAAGATCGAGAAAGCCACCGATTTCAAATTCTTTGGCATTGGTGCACCTTGATATACATCAAAAACTTCTACATTTTGAATGATATTTTCTTTATGTAATCGGCCATTTCTTTGAATTGCTGTCACAATGTCACCAACTGGAATCTTTCGTTCGATCACACAAGCTACATCGCGTGTAACGCTTTGATATTTACTTATTGGTGTAAATTTAATTTTCGATTTTTTTACGTTTATGATAGCGTCTAGATCCAATTCAGCCATAACAACATCATCGCATTTTGTATCTTTGCCATATTGTGGATGAATTTGACCAATATATCCAATCATTTCTTTATCGATCCAAACTTCGCAAGAACGATATGGATGAAAATGCGTCATATCCGTATGATTTTCTTTATATTGAATTCGTTGATTGGACACTCCCACATGATCGAGTAATTCTTCTACCAGTCCCTTCGCAGTATAAAAATCAGCTGGAATGGAAAAAGAATCCCATCGCGTTTCTTGTAAGTTTCCCGATAAAATAAATGCTAAGTGTTTCTTGTACGTATCGATATTTTCTACATCACTTAACTCAAAGACATTGATATTTGGGATTGAATGTGCCTTATTATAAGCCACAACATCTAATAAACTAGGTAGAATGCTTGTACGGATCCAATGTCGTTCTTCACTAATTGGTAATGCTAATTCGGTTGCTACACCAACTGGCAAAATGGCATTATCTTTCTTTTCAGTTGAAATCAAAGTATAGGTGATTGCTTCTTGCAGACCTCGTTGTGTCATCATGGTACGTACATAACGAACCAATTGTTGTTTTGGATTCAATTTTCCCTCGGTCATTTCCATCATTGGCAAGGTACTAGGTAAACGATCATATCCTAAAATACGAATAATCTCTTCGCTTAAATCTGCCATACCTTCCATATCGGTACGTGAACTTGGAATAGCACAAACAAATACATCGTTTTCTTTTTTGGGATCAAAATGTAATCGACGGAAAACATCAAAAACCTCATCGTCCGTAAAATCTGTGCCTAATCGATTATTGATTTGATTCAATGTACAAGTCAATGTTTTGGGCTCATAACCATTGTTCCCAAATACAACAGTTTCTTCAATTTCGGTTGCATCCGCGTATTCAATCAATAATTGTACCGCTCGATCCAGTGCTTTCTGACTAGCCAATGGTTCAATACCTTTTTGATAACGAATCGAAGCTTCCGTATTTAAATTTAATCGACGTGCAGTGTTTCGTATCGAAACATGATCAAACTGTGCACATTCGATGATCAATCCTTTGGTATCCTCTTCAATTTTGGAATCATCTCCACCCATGATACCGGCAATACCAATGGGCTTCCCTTGATTGGTGATTACGATGTCTTCTGGTTGTAAATGATAGGTAATGCCATCCAATGCGGTATACTCTTCATCAAAGCCATCAGCAACGGTAATTTCTTGATTATGAATGGCTTCCTTATTGTAAAAGTGCATAGGCTGCCCCGTTTCCAACATGACAATATTAGAAATATCAACTACATTATTGATGCTGTGTACACCACTCGCACGCAATAAGTCTTTCATCCATTGTGGACTTTCTTTAATGGTGATGGAACCAATGACTTTCCCTAAAAAAGAAGGACATTTTGGTGTTAAACTATCAATTTTTAATTGTGTAGCCATTCCCTGATCGGCAACGTGATCAAATTCAGGGAGTTGAACAGGGCGATCCAATATGGCACCTACTTCCAAAGCCATATTAAAAGCTGCTTGGCAATCGTTTCGATTTGGTGTCAACCCAATATCTAAGATCACATCATCCAAACCTAAATATTTGAGTGGATTGGTATTTCCAACCGGTGCATCCGATGGTAAAACTTCGATTCCATGGATTTGTTCTTCACTCAAACTATGTTTATCTACGCCTAATTCAGTTAAGGAACAAATCATACCGTTGCTTTTTTGTCCACGAATGATTCCGGCTTTAATTTCTCCATCTGGTAATTGTGCGCCAACACGAGCAACAATAACTTTTTGTCCAGCTGCTACATTGGGTGCTCCACAAACAATATCCAGAACTTCTTCGCCTACATTTACTGTAGTGCAATGTAAATGGTCACTGTCCGGATGTGGCTGACAAGTTAAAACCTCTCCAATGACAAGGTTTGTTCCTTGGCTCATGGGATACATAGCTTCCACTTCAAAACCTGCACTTGTTACTTTATCCGCAATTTCTTCCATAGAAAGGTCGGATATATCCATATACTGTTCTAACCATTTTCTACTTATTAACATATCTTATATCCTCCCCATCTTATTCAAAACGATCAAACAAGTCACTAAAACGTTGATCATTCGTATAGAAATGACGAATATCATCAATGCCATATTTTAACATGGCAATTCGTTCAATTCCTACACCAAAAGCAAAGCCTGAACATTCATTAGGATCATAACCGGCCATTTTCAACACGTTTGGATGTACTTCGCCAGCACCTAAGATTTCGATCCATCCAGTTCCTTTGCATGTTGGACATCCTTTTCCATTACAAATATGGCAGCTAACATCAACTTCTACACTTGGCTCTGTAAATGGGAAATAACTTGGACGAAACCGTATCTGACGATCTTGGCCAAACATCTTTTTTGCCAAAAATTCCAATGTTCCTTTTAAGTCGGACAAGGTAACGTGCTTACCAACGACCAACCCTTCCATTTGCATGAATTGATGTGAATGCGTCGCATCATCATCATCGCGACGATATACTTTTCCTGGACATACGACTTTAATGGGTAGATTCGGTGCATTTTGTTCTAAAACCGCCATTTGTATAGCCGTTGTGTGCGTACGCAATAAGTTATTTTCATCAATATACAGAGAATCTTGCATAGCTCGGGCTGGATGATCCTTTGGGATATTCGCTCGTTCAAAACAATATTCATCATCTGTGATATCTGCTCCTTCGATGACTTGATACCCTAAACCAATGAATAAATCTTCTAATTGTTCAGTTACTAACGTTAATGGATGAAGATTGGCAGATCGTGTACGACGACCTGGTAAAGTGATATCAATTTTTTCTTTTTCAATTTTGTGATTCATTTCCAAGATGGTCAATTCATCACGTTTGGCTTCAATTCGTTGATTCAAATCTTGCTTCAGTTCATTGACTTTTTTTCCAAAAGCCGGTTTTTCTGCTTTTGGAAGATCTTTCATGTTTTTCATCAAGGCTTGAACAGGACCTTTTTTTCCTAAATAATACACACGTAGATCATTGAGATCTTTTAAATCTTTCGCATCAAGTATTTTCTTCTTCGCTTCTTGATGCAAGTCATCAAAATTCATTATCTTATGTTCCTTTCTAAAATAAAAAAAAGACGTTACAGGAACGAATTTGATTCGCGGTACCATCCTGTTTCGTCTTTTGCGCACTTAATTGCCATGATAACCGTATGAAACGGAGAAGGTTTTAACTTCTACTCCAAGGTGAATTCATTGCCGACTCATGATCAAAACTTCCAGCCAAGGTCTTGACTCTCTTCCATGGTAGAGACAATTACTACTCCTTTTCATCGTTTTAACGTATAAAATTATACAAAATTTTAAACAACGTTTCAATAAAATGCTAGAATTATTTTATGCAGATCATTACTTCAACACAAAACAAACGAATCAAAGAACGAGCAAAATTACTGAAAAAGAAAAAAAGAGATCAAACGGGCTGTTTCTTGATTGAAGGAAGTCACATGATCCAGGAAGCTTTACGCGCCCAAGTCCTGGATGAATTGTATGTTGTCGAAGGTTCTTCTCTAAGCATCGACTTTCCGCAAATCATTTGTACGCAGCCCGTTATCAATCGGTTAAGTCAACAAAAATCCGATGCGAAATATATTGGGGTTTGCCACAAAAAAATCAATACTGAAAAAGATGTGAAACGTGTTCTTTTATTAGATGATGTACAAGATCCAGGTAATGTGGGGACCATATTTCGGACTGCCTATAGTTTTGGATATGATAAGATATTTCTTTCCAAACATTGTGCAGATGTCTATAACCCTAAAACCATTCAATCCACACAAGGTTCTTTGTTTCATCTGGATTTTGCTTATGTAGATCTTGTGGATACCATTCAAAAATTACAGAAACAAAACATGCAAATATTTGGTTCGGCGCTCCACAAAAATTCGCAAAGCTTACAAGACATTACCGTTCCAAAAACATTTGGAATCGTCTTAGGACATGAAGGCCATGGCATACATGAAGCAATTTTAGATCTTTGTGATCAATGGGTCCATATCGAGATGGACCAATTTGAAAGTTTGAATGTAGCTGTTGCAGCTGCTATTCTTTGTTATGAAATGCGATACAATAAATAAGGCACTTTACGAAAAAGTGCCTTATTTATTAATTGGTTTTTTATTGGTTCGACCTAAAATATAATCCACGCTTAGATCATAATAATCTGCCAAACGAATGAGTTGTTCTAATGGGATAGAGCGCTCCCCACTTTCATAACGTGCATAAGTTCGCGCACTGACATGGATCAGTTTAGCGATATCTGCTTGCGTTAAATCGTGGTCTTCTCTCAGATCCCTTAATCGTTTGAGTTTCATACTGACCACCCTCATTTATTATCTGATGCACAACATCATTCTCTTCCTATAACTATTTTAGCATTCCTTTTCATAAAATTCAGGATAGTGGCATAATTGTATAATTTAATGTAATAAATGGAAAAGTGTTGCAAAAAAAATCGATTAGGCTTCCCTAGTCGATTTCATGAATATAAATATTATTGACACGATCGGGACCAACCGATACCATCGAAATCCGCACACCGACAAATGACTCAATGAAAGAAAGATAATCTTTGGCTGCTTGTGGCAATTCATCGTAGCTACTCATTTTAGATATATCTTCGGTCCAACCTTTAAATTCTTTATATACTGGTTTTGCTTTCGCAACATCCGCTTGATCACTTGGGATATACTCATAAACTTTGCCATCGATTTCATAACCAACACAAGCTTTTATGATATCCAGTCCGGTCAATACATCAATTTTTGTGATCACAATATCGGTTAAACCATTCATCATATGCGCATGTTTGACAACTAATAAGTCCAACCAGCCACAACGTCTAGGTCTTCCTGTTGTAGCACCAAATTCAAAACCGTGCTGACGAATCCATTCGCCTTGTTCGTCTAACAATTCGGTCACAAATGGCCCTTCTCCTACACGTGTCGAGTACGCTTTAACAACACCAACAACGGTTTTAATTTTACTTGGAGCCACACCAGCACCTGTTGTTACCCCACCAGCTGTTGGGCTTGAAGAAGTAACAAATGGGTAGGTTCCATAATTAATATCCAACATGGCTGCTTGAGCACCTTCAAATAGCACACGCTTATTTGCATCGATAGCTTCATTGACCATATGTGTTGTTTCTTTAATTCTTGGTACGATCAAATCATGGATTTTTTCAAAAGAGGCAACCATCTCATCATAATCCAAAGGCTCTGCTCCGTAAATTTTTGTAAAGAGCTTATTTTTAAAGGTCAAACATTCTTTTAGGCGGGCTTTAAAAGTTTCAAAATTGATAAATTCATGAAAGCGAATTCCTGTACGTGCGTATTTATCTGCATAACAAGGACCAATTCCACGTTGTGTCGTACCAATTCGATTACCACTGGCTTCTTCTTCTAATTTGTCTTGATATTTATGATAAGGCATTAACATCTGGGCACGATCACTAATGATTATATGATCCGTTGACAAACCAGATGCTTCTAATGTTTTCATTTCTTCTAATAATACAAAAGGGTTACAAACGACGCCTGGCCCAATAATACAGATTGCATCTTCATGCAAAACACCACTAGGTAATAAATGCAAAACATGCTTTTTGCCATTGACTACAACTGTATGACCGGCATTATCACCGCCTTGGAAACGAACGATCATATCTGCTTTTTCAGCTAATACATCGACGATTTTTCCCTTTCCTTCATCTCCCCATTGGGTACCTACTACGACTTGGCTCTTCATAGAATAGCCTCCTTTTTCTGACAAATTAAAGTATACGGTATAAATAAGTTCTGTCAACCAAATCAAGATTTACTTTCCAATTCAAAAGAATACTTTTCTTCATAATGATGGATCATGTCACGATATCCATCTTTGTTTTGTTCTATATATTTATGTAAAAATCGATGAACATTAAAATCTTGCTCTGCTTCTTTGATCACATCCAAAGCCAAAGAGGCACAATGCTCACTCATTCGCAACATACAATTTAATAAATCATATAATTCATACCCTTTGGATTGGTCGCATTCACCACTCTTGATTCGCAATACATGCTGCTTTTTGGCTTCGTTACAATCCAATGTGATCAATTCTCGTAGAGGAAATACTTTCTTCATAGATTCATCATCATTTTCCAAAAAACCATCCACAGTAATTGTAACAATTTCTTTTGTAGCTTCCATGATCACCGTAACTTCATCCATTGCTTGTAAAGAAAAAGTTCTTTTCGTATTGTGCAAATGACGAACAACTTGTGCAAAATCTAAAGCATAATCCGAAATTTTCTCAAAATCACTGATTGCTTGTAATGATTTGTTGATCATTTTGCTTTGTTCTAAATTCACACCAGCAGACATGAGCTTGACGAGATAATTTCCTAGTTTATCTTCATATTTATTCAAAGAGGATTCCAGTTCTACCGTACGTGTATAATTATGTTCATCATAATGATGCATTAATGAAAACGAACGATTCACATTTTTTCGCGTATCATTGGCCATGTCCGCCATCACGATCATGCTTTGTTCATAAGCAACGTCTGGATTGGATAAAAACCGTTCTTCCAATAAATCAAAATTGGCACGACTTTCTTTTTCCTCATCTGTAATTGGAATTATTTTATAAATCAAATATTCAATTCCTTTCACAAATGGTAACATCATCGTCATGACAACCATTCGATATATCGTATTGAGTGCAGCAATTGAAAATGGATTCATGATGGCCGTATACATTTCAAAATGCATAAATGCATCCACAGGATAATAGAGGCATCCCAAGAGCATACCAATTGTACAAACGAGCAAATATACCAATGATGTCCGATGGCCGTTTCGATTGGCACCAATCGCAGCTAATAAGATAGGAGTGGAAGCCCCTATTCCCATTCCTAAAATCATGGGGAATGCTGCTTGAAAGGAAATGGCACCAGTTACACTTAGAGCTTGTAAAACACCAACCGATGCGGATACACTTTGTAGGAGTGCAGCAAAGGCTATGCCAAATAAAATACCAAGTATCGGATTGGTTAATGAAGTCATCATAGAGATAAAAACCGGATTGGTTTTTAGTGGTGTAACAGCGCTTGACATCATCGACATACCTGTCATTAGAACAGCAAATCCTAACAGGATGGTTCCTAAATGGACGAGGGTTTCGCGTTTTGCGAACATATGCAAAAGAATGCCAACAATCGCAGCCACAGCAGCAATTGTTGCACTTGATATCAATGCTGCAATGCCATTTCCTGCATCAATATAAGATAAGCAAACAACCCAACCGGTAATGGCAGTACCGATATTTGCCCCCAAGATGACACCAATGGCTTGTGACACTTTCATCATTCCTGAATTCACAAATCCGACAACCATAACTGTAGTCGCCGATGAAGATTGAATCACACAAGTAACGGCCGTTCCTAATAAAAAGCCTTTCCATGGAGAATTGGTCAAATGATATAAAATCAACTCCAATTGATTACCAGCAACTTTTTTTAGGCCATCTCCCATCTCACTCATGCCATAGAGAAATAAGGCCACGCCACACAAAAGGCTTAAAATCATAGTTACATTTTCCATACATATCTCCTGTAATTTAATTCGATTTTACATTGATTTTATATTTACTTTATATTAAGAATAGCATACTTTCGCAGATCCCGAATAAAAAAATCAAGATACAATAAAATAAGCAGTTTCTATTTGCACTCATTTCTAATCTATGATAAAATAAACAAGCACTTAGGGGTATAGTTCAATGGTAGAACAGCGGTCTCCAAAACCGTTGATGTGGGTTCAACTCCTGCTACCCCTGCCATTTTATGGTCATCTTGTCCAGAAATGCTTTATGTAAAGTATTTCTGGTTTTTTTATACAATGTACTTCATCGTGTTGAATTGGACATATTTTATTATGGAAATGAATTCAAAAAAGAGCGGATGAATGCCGCCCTCAATCGATCTTTGAATAAAAATCGTCTTTTAAAAATTTGTTAAATACGTTTCTTTATGATAACGCCTCCCAAAGCAGCCAAAGCTGTCATCATTTCGCTCATAAATAGATTCATCTCAACACCAGTATCTACACTTCTCTGTTTCTGAGATATTTTCGAAACGGGCGGTTGCTCAGATGTAATCGTTGTTTCCACCTCATATTTTGGAACGGATACTTCTATTTCTGGCGGTGTTACAACACCCTTTTCAAAAGCCAATTTGATTTCTTCCGGTTGCATCGCAATCATGGAATCTTCACCAAAAATACCAGCTACTATGGATGAATTATTTCCCGATGTGGAATGACTTCCCACAAAGGATCGCTTTGCAGATTGATTCCAACTCCAACGAACACTATTTGAATCTAAGATATTCCCTGAAGATTGTGATACATCTCCACTACCCGCAGAATAACCAGCATTCGTATGTTTGACATTTTTTCCTGCTTCTATATTTTTTGCACTTTCCATACCACCTAGATTGGAAACTAACTGATCATTATCTATGTCATTAAAAGTAAAGGTTGCAACTTCACCAGTTGTTTCTACTTTAAAATCATAAGAACGCACAAAGTCTAAGATACGGCCCGATCCAGACCATCCTCCACTTGTATTTCCACCTTCTCCAGTATTACCACTGCTTCCTGTTCCCGAATAGGTTGCAAACACGCCCCAAGCAATGGCACCATTATTTTTGCCCCATATCGCAACATACGTTCCAGTATTGTTTGGTGCTTGAATATTGCTAAACGTTAATTGAACATCGCCATTAGATGTATTGCGAACCATTACGGAACCACTGCCATTGATCTTGAAAATGTTATTGAATTCAGCATCTGTATTTTGATTCAAAGCATTGGATTGAATCGCATATCGCGCTGCATCTTTTAATGATCCACTCGCAAAATCAACAACATTTTCATTTCCTGTCATCTTTTGAGCGGTCTTGGCCACGACTGTTGTGTTATCTGTCCATTGAACTCCACTTTTCTTTGCGGATTCACCCGATTCATAGTCGGCTAATGCTTGACGATACGTCTCCAACTGTTGTCGTAAGCTTGCTGCCAATTTATCTTGATTTGCGATTGCTTGTGAAACAGCTGCTGAATAGGCCAATTGATTTTGATGAATGGCATCTCGCAAAGCCTGGCCGGTCAATCCTTCTAAACTTACATATTCCGGTGTATAGTCTTTGTCAGGTAGATTCAAAAGTACGATCTTCGCCTGTAGATTGTTTGCTTTACCTTTGTTTTCTTCAATCAACTTTAACGCATCATGACGTATCGTATCCATTTGTTCGGTTGACTCTTGTAAAGCTTTTTGATCAGCATGGATAATATCTATAGCTTCTTTTGCTTCCTTTACGCTAAGAGCTGCATCATTCAATTCCTTCAACATTTCGTTTGTCTTTTTTGTCGCATTTTGATCATTGATGGTTACCTTCTCTGTATCTTTTTGATGAATGATGACATCACTCTTTTTGGCAACTTCTACATCTTTGGCAAATGTATCCTGCGCATCGTCTATCGTGGATACAGCCTGATCTTGAGTAACATGATCGACAGAGGCTGGAATCTTGGTATCTTGTTTTTCAGTTGTCTCTATCGTAGTATTGCTTTCTAGATCTAAATTTTCTTCTAATGGAACCGGTGCCTGATTGACTTCATCTGCATGTACCATGACATTGGTTCCTAGCCCAATTGCAGCAAAAGCACCAGCAATGGCCAGCATTCTTGTACAAGCTTCTACATTTGATTTTCGAATTTCCCAATTTTGTTGTGTATACATTTCTTTTTCTCTCTTTCTATCTTACTTTTCGCTTCTTTGAAAGTAAGTAGAGGTCCGCACCTTATTTCGTTTCATTTTCTTCCTCCTCTATATTCATTTACGTGAGCTTTTTTAAAAAGACAAAAAAAACCGTATAAGTATTTAACCCATACGGTAGAATCGTCCATTTTCTATATACAAATTTATGTCAGCCCGAAAAGAATGATGAGAAACCACTTCTATATTGTATTTATCACTCTTTTCATAAAATTTTATAGCTTCTGCTTTTCCCAATCCTCCTTGGATTTTTCTTTGAATCAATCTTTGCTTCAAAATATTGGCATCTTCTTGCAGTAACATGCTTGTATCACATAAGGAATATAATTTATTCCAAGGCTTTTGATCCAGCAACAAATAATTTCCCTCAATAATGATGATATCTTTGGTCACATGAATCTGGTCATTGATCACATCATGAATCTGACGATCATAAATTGGCCATAGTACGTCTTGTGTTTTCATTTGTTTAATTTTTTCAAACAAAGCATCGACATCAAAAGTTTCTGGTCCACCTTTAATGGATCGTAATAAAAGAGATTTTCCATTTCGTTTGGTCGTGTGTGTTTCTAAATAATGATTGGGATAATGAAAACCATCCATTCCTAAACCTTGGATATGACTTGATAAGTGTTCAAATAAGAACATTAAAGTGGATTTACCAGCTCCTGGAGGAGCTGCTAAAAAAACTATCGTTTTCCCTGATCTTGATTCTAAACTTTGAATCCAAGGTTTCCAAATTGTTTCAATATCGTTTTGATCATATTGAGCATGAACCGGTAATCCATTGACCATCCAATCAAACTGTATGATCGTCAATTTTGTTCCTCCATCATTGTGTTTTACTAAAAAATATCACAAATCGAATTTCCTTTCCATAAATAACCATCCATGATTTTTTCAAATTATTCGTGTCACAATGACCTTGTTTAGAAAAACATAATAAAAGGGCATATCAACAATAGATATACCCTGTACATTAATTAGAAGAAGTTTGAATAAATGGTTGAATAGCTTGTGCTAAGTTATGAATATTTCGCGTTTGGATCAAGACTTTGCCCTTGCCATGAAATTCATTGACCAAGCCTTCACCGGTAGTGAATCCAAACGCACCACTTGCAATACGAATTGCATATTCTAAAGAAGTATCCCAAGCTACGACATGTTCATTATCAATCGTTAGCGGACGATCGAAAGTGACATCTAAAACCAAAAGATCACCAAATGCATTGACCATGACATCGCCGTATCCTTCGGTTTCCATGATGAAAAATCCTCCAGTGCCACCTAATAAAGCCTTACCAACCGATTGTTTTTTCATCACATAGGAAACGCTATCATCACAACAAAGAAAAGCACCTGTATTTAAACAATATTGATGGTTCTGATCAACTGTTAAACATTGTATTTTTCCAGGCGTCGAAGGTGCAACGCCAATACAAGCATCATCGCTTAGTCCTTTCGCGTGTGTCATAAATAAACTTTCGCCACTGGTCAAGCTACGTCCCATGGCGCTGATCAAACCGCCAACACCCTTCTTTTTGGAATTCATCTTACCACTTAATTCAACATTTGAAAGATAGGCCATGGCCCCTCGTTCAATTTTTATTACCTCATCTCGATCCAAATGGATATGAACCAACGGACAATCCGAATCACCTTGAATTTGATATTTCATATTTTCCTCCACTGCCTGTCTTCTAAATTATTATATCATGTAAATGCTTTCATCCGCATTCTTCTTTTTCTTTTTTATAGAAGCGATTATAATATAAAAACAGGAGGATATTTAATGAATCTAAATATAATACAAAAACAAGTCGAACAAGCTGTTAAAGAAGTTTGTGATGCCGCTCATTTACACGAAGGGCAACTTTTTGTCGTTGGTTGTTCTTCTTCTGAAGTATTAGGTGAAATGATTGGCACACACACAAGTGTGGATGTAGCAAAAGTGGTTTATGAAGGAATCATTCAGGTATTAGAGCCAAGAAAAATCGATCTGGCCGTTCAATGTTGTGAACATTTAAATCGTGCGCTTGTTGTTGATCAAGCCGTCATGAAAAAAAATAATTTAGAACAAGTCAATGCAATTCCTCAACCCAATCATGCTGGTGGTGCTTTAGGGACTGTTGCATATAAAGAAATGAAAGAGGCTGTTGTTGTCGAAGACATTCATGCCCAAGCCGATGCAGGAATCGATATTGGTAGTACCCTCATTGGTATGCACATTCATCCGGTTGTCGTTCCTTTACGAATTTCCATAGATACCATTGGACAAGCTCGTCTGACTTGTGCACGACGTCGGCCTAAATATGTTGGTGGTGCGCGGGCCATCTATGATGAAAAATTAATGTAGAAAATTTTCGCATCTAAACAAAAAATTCACTTTGTATTGATAAGCTATCAATCGAGGTGATTTTTTTATGCCAAATTTTATTTACTATGATTATATGACCAGCCGTGTTTGTCTTGTTAAAGAAGATCAAACGACCTATGAAACAGACAAAAATATCAAAAAATATCTGGATCGTATTTGTTTGGAAAATGGCTCCACCCTGAAAGGGCGAATCGAGGCTTATAAATACAATATGTCTCGTTTTCGTCGTGTTCCGATCCTTGTCAGTCCGCATTTACTGTATTTCCCCGTTTCTACGGTCGAACATATGGAAGATACATATGTCAATATGTATGCCATTTCCCATATTGAATATCAAGAAAAAAAGTGTACGATCCACTTTTTAGATCATACACAATTACAATGTAAGAATCCCAAACAAATCGAGAAAACCTACTTTTATTCACAACAATATGCTTTACATTTTTAGCATCCGCCACAATCTGAACAATGCGAATCTTTCATGGATTTCTCATAGCGCAATGTATTCAAGGCAAATGCCTCAATTTGTACTAATGCATCTTCTTGAAGATGGTCCACGCCAATGATCGTACAAGCTGGATAAGGTGCCTCAAAAAATTGTTTATAAACTTGCAAGAAAACCTCACGATCTTCTAAATGTTTCAAGTAAATGGTTGTCTTTACAATGTGGCGCATTTCCAAATGCATCAAAGATAGTTGTCCATCCAGTTTTTCACAAGCGGTTCGTGCTTGCTGCTCAATTGTCTGTCCTTGGCCAGTTTGTCCACTCACAAAAACAAAGTCGCCCAAGCTCACGATATTTGAAATACATTCATCTTGTATATTTTTTCCATGTAGAAATACATTCATAAGAAATCCTCCACGATCATTATACGGATTCTGATTCATCTTCCAAAGTATTATGCACTAAAATCTTTCGTGGCTTGCTTCCATTCGCTGGACCAATGATTCCTTCTTTTTCTAAAGAATCCATCAATCGGGCAGCACGGGAGTATCCCACTGAAAAGCGTCGTTGAATCAACGATGTACTTGCTCGATTGGATTGGATCACAAATTTTTTTACATCTTCGTACATAGGATCCGATGAAACAGCTTTTACTTGTCCTCCTTGTGAAGCAAGATCTTTGAGCTGAATAAAGGCATCATCATATTGAGGACGTCCTTGTGATTTTACGTATTCAGCAATACGATTCACTTCTTCATCCGTAATAAAGACACCTTGTATTCGATGACAGGTTGTTTCTCCATTAGGTTTATATAACATGTCGCCATAGCCTAACAATCGTTCCGCTCCGACTTGATCAATAATGGTTCGAGAATCGACAGCTTGTGACACTGCAAACGCAATACGACTTGGAATATTTGCTTTGATGACTCCCGTAATAACATCTACACTAGGTCTTTGCGTGGCTACCACCAAATGAATACCCGCAGCACGAGCCAATTGCGTAATTCGTTGAATACTTGCTTCCACTTCTTTCGCCGCTACTAACATTAAATCCGCCAACTCATCAATGATCACCACGATACTTGGCATCGGTTGCAAGTGTTCTTCCGGATGAGCGGCTACCATTTTATTATAAGCAGCAATATTTCGAACTCCTGTTTGTCCAAATACATCGTAACGATGATCCATCATATTCACGATTACTTTTAATGCTTTATTGGCCATGTCCCCGTCTGTGATCACCGGCGCTAATAAGTGAGGAACATCTTGATAAGGGGTGAATTCAACTTTTTTTGGATCAATCAAAACCAATTTTACTTCATCGGGACGAGTTCGCATCAACAATGAACAAATAATAGAATTTACACAAACCGATTTACCGGATCCGGTAGCGCCAGCAATCAATAAATGAGGCATACGGTTTAATTGTCCATAGACATTGGTTCCCATCAAATCTTTTCCCAAACAAAACAATAATTTTTTATCTGCATATTTTGTTGGGATCCCACGCATCAAATCCTTCATTTGTACACTGGTCTTCTCTACATTCGGGATTTCAATACCCACTGCATTTTTTCCTGGAATAGGAGCTTCTACGCGAATATCTGTAGCTGCTAATCCCATTTTAATATCATATTGTAGATTTGAGATCTTATTCACACGTACCCCTAGTTCGGGTTTGATTTCAAACTTGGTCACACTTGGACCAATATGGATCTGTACCAATTCAGCACCAACACCAAATTCATTCAAGATTTCAATCAATTTTTTTCCTTGTTCTTTTGCAGTCGATGCATTGATATTATTTTTGGATTTCTTTTCGATGGGATTCAGAACATTTAGAGAAGGAAGTTTATAGTCTTTATATAGATCTTCGCCAAATTGAAAGGTTGTCCTTGGTTGTTCAACGGGTTGTGTTTCGATCATAGGTTTGACATCGGCTGAATCGATAGGTTCAGGAATGGATACTGATTTTGATACTTCTTTTTTTGAATCCGCATCAATAAACAGGGATTCGGGTTCATCTTCATCCATCTCTTCATCATTCCATGTCTGGTCAATAATTGGCTTTCTTTTCTTTTTTGGTTTCTTCTCTTTTTTTGGTTCATTCACAAGGTTAGCGAGAGAATCATAGCTAAACAATAAAATGCTCATCAATAAAAACAAGATTGCAAATATATAAGAACCAACAACATCAAACATCGAACCTAATAGACCAAACAACAGCGTACCAATCAATCCACCTTGCGTCATAACTTCTCCAGCTAGAATAGAAATGAAATGGCCAAATATAAATTGAAGGCCAAACCAATCGTTGCGACCCAATTCGGCAAACTCTTGAATGGACACAAATAAGAGGCCAGCCATCAAGAATAAACCAGTTGCGATCCAGTATCTTGGCTTGATTCGTTCAAAAGAAAAACGAATGAGTTGCAATAAACAAACAGCGATAAGAAGAATCAAAACGGGTATGGTAAAAATACCCACAAAAAGAGCAACCAAATGGTATAGGAATGCACCAACGATACCCACTTGGATCGTCGCCAAAATGGCCATGGTCGCAATGAAAAGTAGAAGACACATTCGAAGTGCATTCGATTGTGTCTTCTTTGTTGATTGATTCTTTTTCGTGGTCTTTTTTCTTGTTCTTTTTTTTCGTTTGGCATTGGCCATCGAATCACCACCTTTATTTTTTACTATTGATCTCCATGATGACAGGAAGGATCATAGGACGTTTCTTTGTTTGCTTTAAGAGATATTTTGTCACTTTATCACGAATATGATTTCGGGTTTCCATATTATCATATTTTTTCTTTTCAACATCCGATGCAATGGTATCTTCCATGATTTTTGCGACATCTTTTGTGATATATTCGGCATCTCGTAAATAGATCAAACCACGGGTCTGTACATCTGGACCGTTGATGATCTTTTTGGTTTTCGCATCAATACCAACAGCTAAGATGATCACACCATCGGTGGATAAAATTTCTCGATCTTTTAATACGACACCGGCCATATCCCAATCTTTATTCCCATCAATTGGTGTTTCTTGCAGTTCCATTTCCATCCGACAAGAAACCAATCGACCATTTTCAAATTGAGCAACCTGACCATTATCTAAAATTAAGATATTGTTTGGATTATATCCCATATCCATCGCAAGTTGTGCATTAGCATACAATAAACGATATTGCCCTTTGACTGGAATATAGTATTTTGGTCGCAATAAAAACAACATCATCTTAAGATCTTCGATTGAAGGATGCATAGAGACCATGTGACTGGTCAATACTTCCATTTCACCGCCTTCTTTATAAAGATCATTCTCCATGGAGCTAAAGACTCGTTCTGCACCAGGCACGATGGGACTGGCGATACAGAGGATATCATCTTCATGAAATTCAAAAGGTTTCACTTCATTGTTGACAATATTATTGATGGTTCGAAATAGGATGGGACCTTGTTGAGCAATAATAACGACAATATCTTTTAGATCATTCGTGAAATGTTTTTTATCAATGATCAATTCTTCTGGCACTTCATAACCAATAGCCTTTAAATTTTGCATCATTTCTTGTTGCTCTTCTGTAAAGAACATCATCTTGCGTCGATATTTGATACAAGTCTGGATCACTTCTTGCATCCGATAAATACTTTGTAGGTAAACACTCACAAATACACGACGATGGTCATTTTGCTCCAATATTTGTGAAAAATAAGGCGTTAATCGATGATTTGGTGATGTATGACCCGGACGATCTGCACCTTTACTTTCTTGAAGGAGCACAAATACACCTTCTGTTCCTAATTTAGACAAAGCAGACAAACTTCCACGATAATTATTGCTGAGATCATCGTAATCTTCAATAAATTCACCTGAATAAACGATATATCCCTGTTCAGTTAGAATGGCAACACCAAAAGTACCTGGATAGGCATGTGTGATAGGGAAAAAGACGACTTTTCTTCCGCCAATTTTACGCGTATCATGGCGTTTGACCGTATGAATATGCGAGCCCTTCACTTTCATCTGACGATTCTTTTTTTGAATTTGTCGAGCAGCTAAAGGACAAGTATAGACATGTGAAGGAACTTCAGCCAACAAATATGGTAAAGCACTGACCACATCATCGTGCCCATGAGTGATAAATACACCAACCACTCGATCTTTGTGTTCCACTAAATAGGAAATATCTTGAATCACAAATTCGATTCCTAATGATTCTTTTGGATCCGGAAATTTGATGCCAGCTTCAATGACATAGATATCGCCATCAATTTCAACACACATCATATTTTTTCCATCTTCATCTTGTCCACCAAGCATGAAGATCCGAATCGTTTCTTTCTTTGCATTTGGCTTATGAGTAGGCATAAACCCTCCTTACTTACTTATTTGTTTTTATTATAGCACAATGCTTTTCCATCCATAGAGAAGGTTTTTGCTCTTTCAATATAAACATCCACAAAATCACCAGCTTTGATGTTTTCACCCGTAAAATTGATGATCTTATTTTCCGGTGAATAACCTGTAAAAGTAGAAGGATCTTTTTTACTTGGACCATCCACTAATACTTGTACAACTTTTCCTTCATATTGTTTATTTTTTTCTAATGCATATTTATTCCATGTCTGATTCAAGATAGCCAATCGTTTGGATTTCACTTCAGATGGGACGGTATCCTCCATTTTCGCAGCTGGTGTTCCTTCTCTTGGTGAGTAAATAAAGGTAAAACAATTATCAAATTTACAATAATTGACCATGTCTAATGTATGTTGAAATTGCTCATCTGTTTCATTGGGGAACCCAACAATAATGTCTGTGCTAATGGCTACACCAGGGATACGATCTTGAATTTTATCAAATAACGTCTTATAGGATTCAGCTGTATAGCGTCGTCCCATCTTCTTCAATACATCCGAATCACCGGATTGCATCGGTAAATGGACAAAAGGCATAATGTTGTCATATTTTGCAATCACATCAATCATAGCATCGGAAAAATCCCAAGGATGACTGGTCATAAAACGAATACGGGGAATTTCGGTTTCGGCTACTTTTGCAAGCAAAGTCGCAAAATCATAATTGGTAGCCAAGTCTTTTCCATAGGCATTGACATTTTGTCCCAACAATGTAATTTCCTTATATCCATCTTTTTTCAGTTCATTGACTTCTTTTAGAATTTCTTCCATTGTCCGTGAGCGTTCTTTTCCCCGTGTGTAAGGGACAATACAATACGTACAGAACTTATCACATCCATACATGATATTGACCCATGCCTTGTCATTCCCAAAACGATGAACAGGTAAATTTTCATAGACCTCTCCTTCTTTGGAATAGACCTGGATCAGGCGCTCATGCTGATAAATCACTTTATAAAGCATATTTGGCAAATCCTGGATGTTGTGGGTTCCAAACATCAACCGAACTTGTGGATATTTATCAATGATGGTATGGACTAGTTTTTCTTCTTGTGCCATGCATCCACAAACGCCAATCACAAGATCTTTATTTTCTCGATATACACGTTTTAAATTACCAATTTCACCAAGAACTTTTTCTTCGGCATTTTGACGTACGGCACACGTATTGATCAATACAACATCGGCTTGTTCTGGCTTTTCACTTGGCTCAAAATTCATCGCATCCAGAATACCAGCTAATGTTTCACTATCACGTTGATTCGCTTGGCAACCAAAGGTAGAAATATAATACTTTTTCCCTTTGCCGATATATCGTACATAGTCTTCTAATTCAAAATGATTAATATAAGGTACAGCGTTTTTTGTTCGTTTTTGTGCTGCTTTTAAATCGGGTAAGATCCAATCTGATTTAATTTTCATATGTCTTTCCTTTCTTGCAAAAAAAAGAAGGAGTCAAGCTTTGTGGCCTGACCCCTAATGGATACGAGAATTCTTATTGAGTAATTGCGCTAACTGGGCAAGTTCCTACACAAGAACCACAATCGATGCAAGTACCTGCATCACATTGAGATTTTCCTTCATCATCCATTGAAAGTGCTCCAACTGGGCATCCTCCCACGCAAGCACCACAACCGATGCAAGTATCCTTATCAATAGTTACAGCCATAATTATGTCCTCCTTTAAAATTTCCTCTAGAAACAGTATAGAACAAATAGAAAAGGATTCAAGTTAAAACGGTAATATGCAACTAATTAAATTAGTTAATTTTATTTAGCGATTTCTTGTGCGCGAACTTCACGAATAATATTTACTTTGATCTGTCCTGGATATGTCAATTCATCTTCAATCTGATCCTTGATATCACGTGCTAATTTAATACATGTCAAATCATCGACATCTTCTGGATTGACCATAACACGAATTTCTCGACCCGCTTGGATCGCATACGCCGCCTTCACACCTTCATGTTCTTTTGCGATTTTTTCTAGATTCTCTAAACGTTCAATATAGGCTTGCGCACTTTCTTTTCGTGCTCCTGGACGAGCGGCACTGATGGTATCCGCAGCAATGACCAAATGACTGGTTAAATATTTAGGTTCCACATCCCCATGATGTGATTGAATCGCATTCAATACAATATCTTTTTCACCATGCTTCTTACAGAACTTATATCCCAATTCCACATGTGATCCATCATGCTCTTCCACATTCAATGCTTTACCAATATCATGAAGCAAACCAGCCCGTTTCGCAATGTGTTGATTTAAGCCTAATTCAGCTGCCATGCTGCCAGCTAAATAAGCAACTTCCATAGAATGCTGTAAAGCATTTTGACCATAAGAATATCGATATTTCAACACACCCAACTGCTTTACAATTTCGCGATCAATACGACCAATTCCAAGCTTATAAACCGCTTCTTCTCCAGCTTTTAAAATTTCCTGATCCACTTCTTTTTGATATTTTTTTACAACATCTTCAATTCGTCCAGGCTGGATCCGACCATCTCGAATCAAATGTTCTAAGGCTAGACGTGCAATTTCACGGCGAACTGGATTAAAACATGTAATGGTGATCACATCTGGGGTATCATCAATATTCAATTCGACACCGGTCATTTTTTCAAATGCACGAATATTTCGACCTTCACGACCAATGATACGGCCTTTCATTTCTTCGCTAGGAATGGAAACAACACTGACCGTACGCTCCTGCGTTTCGTTTTGTGACATACGTTCGATAGCTAAAGCAATAATTTCCTGGGCTTTTCGATTCGCCGTTTCTTTTGCTTCATCTTCCTTATCCTTGATGTACGCAATGGTTTCGTGCTGCATCTTCTTTTCAACTTTTGCGAACAATTCCTTCTTGGCATCTTGACTAGACATTTTAGCCACGCCCTCTAGGACATCAATTTGTTTATCAATTTGTTCTTGTAATGTTTTCTCTTTTTGATCTAGTGATGACAGTTTATCAGTTACTTTCTGCATCTTGTCATTAACCTGGCGTTCTTTTTGCGACAACGCTTCATCACGGAAATTCAAACTGTCTTCTCGACGAATCAATTTGTTCTCAAAATCCGTGTTTTCTTGTTTTCGCTCTTTGATTTCCTTTTCAGCTTCCACACGCAAATCATGTGCTTGCGTTTTTCCATCTAAAACCGCCTGTTTAATACGAGATTGTGCCTCATTTTCGGCATCTTTTAAGATTCTTTCGGCATTTTGCTGATTCTTATTCAAACCTGCTTTGGAATAAATCACCATCGCGATAATTCCAATCACAAGTCCTGCTATCCCAGATAAAGAGATAATAGCTATATTACTCATACTATTCCTCCTTGAATCTAAGCCAAATATAATTATACACATTTTTTAAACAAGTTACAATGTCATTTCTTTGTCCATGTAACCGTTATCATATCTTTGACATCCATTGTTTTGAAAACTATAATAAACGTATGAAATCGCTACAACGATATGAACAAGTAAAAGATTATGTCTATACAAAATATACAAAAATTTATAACGAGCCATTACGTCAAGAAGCTTTGACCCATACCGCGCAAGTGGATACATGCATAACTTTATTGGCCATGTCTCGTAATCAAGATATTGAAATTGCCAAGATCATTGCTTTGTTTCATGACTTTGCTCAATTCACCCAGAATTGTTCCCATGAGGAACATGCTCGTTTGAGTAGCATTTTGGCCAATCGATATCTGACCGAAACCGGAATGTTCAAAACAAATGAAATTGATGATATTTGTTATGCCATTGCCCAACACAGCCATAAAGAACAATATGATTCGCCTTATTGTGAATTGATCAAAGATGCAGATATCTTAGCTCGTTTTTTTACGGATCCCACAATGGAACTGAATCACAATCGCAAACAACGATTATTAGATGCTTGTGACGATATCCATAGCTAAAATGACTGATAATGCAATGTTAAATTTTCACTTAATTTTCCCTGGAGATCTTGCAAGGCTTTTTTAAACGCTTTCGTATCATAAACGATCCAATCTATATAAGCATAGCTTTTACCAATAGCTCCACCGATGACTTTGGCAACCCCAATTTTTGTCATTTGTTCATCCAATTGTTTAGATAAATTTTGGCGTAATAATGCATCTTCCTTCGAAAGAAATGGATTTAAATAATAAATATATCCAAATTCACCATCTTTCGCTTTCAAATCTGCCACCACATCGTGTTGCTGCGAAATGGATTCTTCAATCAGTAAAGGATGTGTCGTGAAAATATATTTCATATCCTTTCGTAAGGAATCATCAGCAATTTCTTTGATGGGTTGATACACGGAATAAATATCGGTCGGATGTTCATAGGTAGGCCAGTTTTCTTTTTTTACGATTTGATCAATTTTTTCATAAAAATCAATCAAGTTACAAAAATCTCTTTGATCAACTGGTGCATCAATAAAGTCTACTTTGGAAAGATAGGCTTCATATATATTCTGACCAATCGCCAATTCCACAAGGTACATGCTCATTTCTTTTTTTCGTTCCGTATTATCAATTAATGAATAACTCGGATTATACACATCACAAGCAATCATTTTATTTTTAGGATCGATTGTATAAAAGACAAAAAAATCATTTAAATAATATTCTTGATCTTTGATCTTGACTTGTGCTTCTATCGCTTTTTGCGACATGGGCGGCAATACATCATTACATATCCATTTTGAACGAATATCTTGTGGAGCTTGTTCTACACAATATCTAGTGAGATATTGACTCGTTTTATTGGGTCCGGGATCAAATACTAATTCTAGATATTCACTACTATCTTCCACAAAAAAATGAGCACCAAATTTCTCCATAGCTTCATCATCTAATTCTTCAATGATGTGACGTAATTGTGGATATTCTTTTGCTTGTAAACTTTGAATGATCGGATCTTCTACTTTTTTAAAATGTTGCCAAAAGGATCGTACATTACTTGTAACCGTCATCGTAATTCCTCAATCTTTCTTTTTAATATTTGTGCTAATAATATATGGCCTTCTTCATTCATATGGATACCATCATAGGCTCCAGCCATCAGATGCGGTGTTTCTACATAGAAAATACCATATTCCTTTGCCACCTTTTTGAGATGAGTACCTGCTTGTTCCATCATCTGATAGCCTTCTTTGCCAAAACAAATATCTTTTTCATGATCTTTTATATAATCCGGATGCATACGAGCAGGCTGAACAAGCAGGATCTTTGGCATCGCATAGCCACATTCTAGTAGACGAGGTTGAAAAACCTTATTCAAAAGGGTTCGCATTCCTTTTTCTATGGAATATTCATTGGTAGAATAAATACGTTTCGCATCATTGATTCCCAGATTGATCACTAACAGATCGATGGGCATATGCGTCTTGATCACAGAACGAATACTTTTCGCTCCATTTCGCCCTGGCTCGAATGGATCATCTAGGGCAATGGTCCGTCCATTGAGTCCACTTTCGATGATCGTATCATTCGGTAACATGTGTTGAAGGATTTGTCCATATCGATTCTCATATCGAGAAACATGGATCGCATCATATCCCCATGTATTGCTGTCACCATATAATAAAATGCGCATTTTACCTCCTTAAAAAAGTCCATCCCAAAGATGGACTTTGATTATCCAATCGAATTGGACATATCTAACTTTAACAATTGATTCAATTCAACTGCATATTCCATTGGCAATTCACGCGTAAATGGTTCCAAGAATCCCATTACGATCATTTCTGTTGCTTGTTGTTCCGTCAATCCACGTGACATCAAGTAGAAAAGTTGTTCTTCATCTACGTTAGAAACGGTCGCTTCATGCTCTATTTGCGAAGTTTCGTTCTGCAAAATATTTAATGGAACCGTATCACTTCTTGACTGATCATCTAGGATCAATGTATCACATTCTACTTTACATTTGGAATAGGCCGCCTTCTTGTTCATTCGCACCCAACCGCGGAAATTGACTTCACCGCCATTACGAGCCACCGATTTTGAGATCATCGTACCTTTCGTATGCGGAGCCAAATGGATCATCTTGCTACCGGTATCTTGCTTTTGTCCCTGAGAACCCACTGCGATAGAAATAGCGGTTCCCTTCGCATAAGGTTCAGCCAAAATGGTACAAGGATATTTCATATTGATATGGGAACCAATATTTCCATCCACCCATTCCATATGGCCATTTTCAGATACGATGGCTCGTTGTGTAACTAAATTCAAAATGTTGCTTGACCAATTCTGAACAGTTGAATAACGGCAATGCGCATTCTTTTTTACAAAGATCTCGACAACAGCTGCATGCAAAGAATCTTTGGAATAGACAGGTGCTGTACAACCTTCTACATAATTGATATCCGCCCCTTCATCTACAATAATCAGCGTTCTTTCAAATTGACCCATTTGCATCGTATTGATTCGGAAATAAGACTGTAACGGTTTTTCAAGATGCACTCCAGGTGGTACATAGATAAATACGCCACCAGACCAAACCGCGGTATTTAATGCCGCATACTTATTATCCGTATAAGGGACAACTTTACCAAAATATTCCTTCACAAGATCAGGACATGTTTTTACGGCTGTATCGGTATCCAAGAAAATAACCCCATTTTCTTGCACTTCTTCTAGCATGTTATGATACACAACTTCGCTTTCATATTGCGTAGAAACACCAGCCAAATATTTTTGTTCCGCTTCTGGAATACCTAATTTATTAAACGTATTTCGAATCGTTTCTGGCACTTCATCCCAATTGTGTTCTTCTTTATCACTTGGTTTAATATAATAAATATAATCATCAAAATTGATATGACTTAGATCCGGTCCCCAATTTGGATTTTCTTGTTCAACAAACGAATGATACGCCTTTAAACGAATATCTAACATCCATTCTGGTTCCTTCTTCGCTTTTGAAATCGTGCGAACGACTTCTTCACTTAAACCTTTACCGGTATTAAAGACGCTAACGTCTTTATCATGAAAGCCATATTCATAATCGGTTGATAATTTAAACTCTTTTTCGTCTGCCATTACTTCTCCTCACTTTCCGTGATGATATCACGCAATGCCTTCCAACCAATTGTGGCACAATTAATTCGATTGGCTTGCTTACCAACATTTTTAAACGCAATGGCTTCTTCCATCATATCGCTATCATATGGTCGATCATCGATCATCGCAAAATAATTGTCGATGATTTCTTTAGCTTGATCAATGGTTTTACCTTTGACAAGTTCTGTCATGATCGATGTAGATGCTGTAGAAATTGTACAAGCAACACCATCGAAGCGGACATCTTTGATCACGTTGTTTTCGATATCTGCTTGTACAGTAATATCATCAATACAAGATTCACTATCCATATGTTTTGATAGATATTTTCCATCATTGGTTAGTTCATGATTACGTGGATACTCATAATGATCCATGATGATCTCACGCATTAAAGTCGGATCGATTTCCATGTTCTGTCCTCCTTAAAAGAAAATATTGATACATTTTTCTAAGGTAGCTTCTTTCAAACCTTCAACCAATGCATCCACTTCTTCGATCGTATTGTAGAAATAGAAACTCGCTCGTACTGTTCCGAAAGCATTGATCACTTCTGGTAATAGCTTTGCACAATGCGTACCTGAGCGCACAGCTATACCACGTGTATTTAAAAAACTTGCCACATCTTGAGCTGGTATCATCTTGCCATGATCATATACATTAAAAGTGACAATCCCCGTTTGCGCATGGGCATTGTAGATCTTTACACGATCACAATCCGCTAATTTTTCCAAAAAATGTTTCTTTAACGCAACTTCATGTGCATGAATATCATCAAATCCAATACCTGAAACATACTTCATAGCCGCCGCCATTCCAATGGCTCCTTCAATGGGTTGAGTCCCACTTTCAAATTTCAATGGTGATTTCTTTAAAGTCACCGTTCCATCTTTATAGAAACGAGCATTGGATTCGCCACCATAAAATACAGGTTCCAACACATCAAAATATTTTTTCTTGCCATACATGATGCCTATACCGGTTGGACCACATAATTTATGTGCCGATAAGACAAAGAAATCTACATCCAGATCTTGCACATCGATTCGCATATGAGGTGCGCTCTGTGCCCCATCCACAATTATGATCGTGCCATTTTCATGACACAATCTTGTCATTTCTTTAATAGGCGCTTCAAAGCCCAACACATTGGAAATTTGGGCAACACAAACAACTTTAATATTCGGCTTCAAAGCCTTTTTAAAATTATCAATAGTAATCTTGCCTTCATTATCCAAAGGAATATATTCTATATCTAAATCTTTCTTGGCCTTGAACCAAGGCAAGACACTTGAGGCATGTTCAGCTTGATCGGTCAATACACCATCGCCGTCTTTTAGAACTTGATCAACCAACATCAAGGCAATTTCATTCAGCCCTTCACTGGAACCCGATGTAAAAGCTACTTCTTCACGATATTTCGCATTGATAAACTTTTGTGCAGTATCACGAGCACCTTCAAAAGCTGCATCAACTTGGGCACTCATCTCATAATCACCACGATGAGCATTGGCCCCTAAATACGTATAATAATGTACAACAGCATCAATGACGGGCTGAGGCTTTAATGTGGTAGCGCTATTATCCAGATAAATCATTGGGTGATTTGACATCTCTCTTTGAAGAATCGGAAAATCTTTACGAATTTTATTGATTTCCATAAAGTCCCACCTTGCTTTCCATCTCTTGTTGGAGCTGTTGTTTCAGATCTTTATCTTCAATTAAATCTAAGACGGGCAAAAAATAACCAACACTTAACAAACCAATAGATTGTTTTTTGGTTAAGCCCCGCGATCCTAAATAATACATTTGGTCTTCATCCGGTTGACCAACCGTTAAGGCGTGACTTGCTTTCACATCATTTTCATCAATCAATAATAATGGAATACATTTTGTTGTATGATCTTTTCCCAACGTTAAAACCCGAGTAGCTTGATGAGATTGTGCTTTTTTACATCCTTTTAAGATATTGCCATTGGCCACCATTTCATAATGTCCATGTTCCAACAAAACCGCAAAATTTTTGATTTCTCCCGTCGTATAGGGTGCATCATGACGCACTTCCATATCACAAATCTTTGCTTGATTGGACATACACAATTGCCCTGATAAAATTTCGTATCGCGCACCCGGTTCAACTAGATCAACGAAATGATGCCAATCAACAGGTGCATCTTCCATATCCAAAAATCCCATCTGACAAACGGCATCTTGATACATGTTGACTTTGATATTTAAATCGAAAGCTGATCGTGCTTGATTATAAATAAAAACTTTTATGTTTGCACTTGCTTGAACGTTCATTTGGAGTGCATACGCACGTGCATCGGAAGCGATAGTTACAAGCAATGTTCCCTTACTATGTGGTTGAACAGAAACAATATGTTCTTGGTTCTGATGAATGGAGATCGTTTCATAAAAGCTATCTTTTAATACGGTTTCCATATTTTACACCCCTTGCTTAACGGCACATGCACCTAGGGATACTGGTTGTTTCTTTTCTTCTTTCCTTGCTTGAACACCCACTTTTTCTTCAATCCACTCATATCCTTCTTTATCGACTTTTTCAACCAATGTGGCATCACCACTGGCCACGATTTGACCATCAATCAAGATATGAGCATGTGTAGGTTGTAGATATTCTAAAAATCTTGCATAGTGAGAAACAATGATCAAACCAGAATCACATTCATCTTGTGATTTCATGACCGCATCGGCAACAATTCGCAATGCGTCGACATCCAAACCGGAATCAATTTCATCCAACATCGCAATCGTTGGTTTCAACATTGTCATTTGAACAATTTCATTTCGTTTCTTTTCACCACCAGAGAAACCATCATTCACAAATCGATGAGCTAGATCTGGTTTCATTTGAAGCGTGTTAATTGCACCTTCCATTTGTTTGATAAATTGGAATAAACCAATTGGTTTTTCGCGCCGTGCATTGATGGCACTACGCAGAAAATCAGAATTTGTCACCCCTGAGATTTCTGGTGGATATTGCATGCCTAAGAACAATCCTGCTTTACTCCTTTGATCAACAGGCATCGATAAAATATCCTTTCCATCTAAGGTAATTGTTCCTTGAGTAACTGTATATTTAGGGTTTCCCATGATGGCAGCCAACAATGTACTTTTTCCATTTCCATTGGGCCCCATTAACGCATGGCGTTCACCACTTTGAATGGTAAGATCTAATCCTTTTAAAATTTCTTTTTCTTCAACGGATACATGAAGATCATGAATTGCTAATTCTGCCATTATTCTTTCCTCTTTTCACTGGCTTATCATACCAAAGTTCCCTATAAATCTCAATTATTACGCACATTGCAATTTAAACCTATTTCCCGTATAATTGAAAAGACTTTCAAGGAGGTTATGACATATGGGTCAATTTCTTAGAGACAATTGGTTTGTCGTTGTCATTGCCATTGTGATCATTGGTTTTGTTTCCTATTTTATCTATGACAGCAATAAATATAATGTTTCATCGATGAAAGACGGTAATTCTGATGTCGTCATGAGCGTAACAGGTGGCAATGTAACAGCAGATGAAATATATTCGGATCTTTCCAAAGATGATGGGGAACTTCTCTATAATTTATATAAGAATGCAGTGGTTTCTCAAACCGTGAAAGAGACCGACTCTATTAAAAATGATGCAAAAACATTGCAAGACAATATTGTCAGCTATGCCAAACAGCAAGATTCAAATAATTATGAACAAGTCATTGAACAAGAATTATATGCATATGGATATTCTAGTTATGATGATTTAAATAAATACTGTTTAGAAAGCGTAAAAGAAGCAAAGATGAATGAAGACTATGTCAATGACCATTTTGCAAGCTTATCTAAGGCTGTTGTCGCAAAAAATCCACGTACCATCTCTATCATTACCATGTCGGTATCGGATGCAAGCAACTTAACATCGGATGAACAAAAGAAAAAAGATAATATTGATAGTGCTTTGCAAAAACAAAGCTTTGCGAAAACCGCAACGGCTTACTCAGAAGATACAACGGCTAGCGATAAAGGAGTTTATGGCTATATCGATGAAGACGATAAAGACAGCAGTAGTAGCAGTTCTTTAGATTCTAGTGTCATTGAAGCGGCTTTAAAATTAAAAAAGGGGGAAACATCCGATTGGATCACAGTTACAGATAGTGATGCAGGAACAACCACTTTATATAAAGTTCATGTCAATGAAACGGATGTCAATACGATCCATAAAAGCAAGAATACAACGATAAAACGTCAATTATTGAATGCCATTTTAAATAACAATACTGGATTATCCACAAAAATTGTTCAAACCAATGCAAAAAAATTAAAAATCACGATCAAAGATAAAAATACGAAGAAGAAACTAAATGCTTATATCAATGAGCAATTGAAAGGAGATGCTTCCAATGAATAAAAAGCGTATCCTATCCTTAAGTTTATGTGCATTGATGCTTACTGGATGTTCTGGTCATAATACTTCGGTTTCCAATGGTGATTCCACACTTATGACAGTTGGCGATACATCCTATACAAAAAATGATGTCTACACGTTATTAAAAAATACGAGTGGTACATCGGATGGTATCACTCATATTCAAAGTATTATTTATAATAAAGAAGTGGGTAAAACCAAAGCGATGAAAGAAGAAGCAGAAAAACAATATGAAGAATATAAATCAGCTTCCGATAGTTTTGAAAGCCAAATAAAAGCACAAGGATATACAAAAAAGACTTACATCAACAAAGTACTATTGCCTACGATTCAAGCAGACAAGCTATTGGATAAATATTTCCAAGACAATAAAAAAGCCATTAAGAAAAAATATAAACCTTCCATGGCCATCATCATTGAATGCGATAGTGAAAAGAAAGCAAAACAAGCTTTAGCCGAATTAAAAAAAGGGACAACTCAAAAAGATGTTATCTCTAAATATCAAAGTTCGGATTCGAACTTTTCGGATAGTGCTACCTTGATCACAACAAAAACAAGTGGTGTGCCCACTCGATTAGTGAAGACCTTGTACAATCAATCCAATACGGGTCTTGTTGATGAAGTATTTACAAGTGACGATGATAGTTCCAATATAGCTTATGTAGCCATCTTACAAACAAATTCATATGACAAACTTGTTTCAAAATTAAAAGACAGTTTGTCATCGGATTCTGATCTAAGTTCGGCATGTATGCAATATTATTTAAAGAAATACAATTTCGAAGTACATGATCAAGACATATTCGATTATCTACGTTCAAATAATCCGGAATATCTAGTGAATCATCCAGAACTTGCGAAAAGCAGTAATAGTTCGTCCAATTCGTAAATGAGCACATCTGACATGAAAAGTCAGATGTGTTTTTTATGGTTGTTTACTTACCATTATTTTTTTGTTGTTCTTCAAGCACATATCGATAATTGAATTCCTCTGTATCTTGCAATCCAATGAAATATAGAGTTTGGATATCTTCATCGTTAAAAAGATAGAAATGCGTTGAATCCAAAACACCTTCCGGCCATAGAACCGCCGCATAATCATAGATTTTTTCTGTACCCACTTGATTTTGTAAACGGCCAACGATCATCAAACGTTTTTTCCCTTGTTTTAAGGTAATAACAGTTCCCAAAGGCAATAACTCTTTCATCCAAACCTCCTTTTAATATTCTACCTTCACTTTAAATCCCAGACCACAAATAAAGCCAAGTTTAGACCCAAATTCCCATTCTCTTGTTTTATGATGATAACTGAAATTGGCTTGTGCACTCCCAATCGATCCGGAGCCGGTCAGTGTTATCTTTGCGTCAAAAAAATGAAATGAAGATCTTACTTCGCCTTGTAAGGCAGCGGCACCCACATCCATTTCCAACGTTTGCTCTCTTGCATTAAAAACAGCTTTAGCTTTCGCATATACCACACCTACTTGTCCCGACGCAGAAACATCACCATGAATCATTGAATTGCCAATGCGAGCAGAAACCTTTCCACTGAAAAGACTTAAACTTGTTGATCCATAAAGATACACACTTGGATCAATGATCTTGTTTTTCCACATATGAAAATTGATCGTTCCATCTGCTTTCCATTGACCAATATCTGCATCTAAGTTTATATATCCATATGCATTGCTCTTGGTATATGCATATTGACTGGCTGCATATCGAATTTGACCAGAAGCACTGATCGTCTTTCCTGCCTTTTTGTAAATATTGTCAAACTGTGGATGAATGGATCCTGAATAGGTGAAATAGCCTTTTTGAATATGTTGATTCGATAAGGATACTTCTTTTTGTTCATACAAATTTGCACTTTGTGAACAAAAAGAAGAGATCTTTTGAAGACGTGACACAATATCTTGATGTCGAATCGAGAGATTTGTTTGGGTAAAAGATAAAGGAATACAATACTTTATTAATTGATTCGATACATGGCGATAGACTTTTGTATCAATTTTCATTCTTCAACTCATTTAATTGTTTTTTTGCAAGAATTATTATTTGTCCAATCGCATTTTGAATGGCCATTCTCTCATTATCTGAAAAACCATTAGCGACTTCCCTTTGCAATGCAATTAGTTCTTGAATCAGTGATTCATAATACGACAACGATTTCATTGCACACGACTCGCCAATTGTTGTTCATTTTCTTGATAGGATGCAGCCGTTTGCTGTAAATATTGTACATATGCATCAATCGCCTGAATATACGATTGAAAGACTGGACGTAACGATTGAAATTGACTTATCAAAGATGCAGAGGCAGGCGATGTCCAGACTCCATTCAAATCATTCATTTTTGCGTCCACCTCCTGAAATAGAGTTTGAATCTGGTTCTCACTCGTCTTTAGTCGATTTGCATAATTCAATACATCATCCGCAGAAATTTGTACATATGCCATAATTTAAGCCAACCTTCCTGCAGCCATTGCTCGTTCTTGCTGTAACTGTTCATATTGCATCGCACTGGAACGAATAAACGCACTGTATTGCTCAATGATCGATGTCATACGTTTCAATTGTGGTTGAAACGCTTCTACTTTTGCTATAAATGCTTCATTATCTTTTCCTTGCCAAACGTTTTGCATTTGATGCATCATCTGATTCATTTGAATGATAGCTTGATCATACGCTTCCGCTTTTTGTTTTAAAAACATGGCACTTTGATACACTTCCTGAATTTCTACTTTAATTTTCATTTTATTCCTTTCTAGATCAAAATAAGATGATCACCCGATCGAATACCGTTCGTTTTACTGTCTGTACGCATATCCATAAAACGTTGAGTATCCAAGCAATAAAAACATCTTTGATACGAAACTTGGTGTTTCCAAAACTTCTGTGTTTCATCCAGAAACTGCGATAATACATATGTATCCGTGATATAAAAAATCAACCATTTCGATCCATCAAATTCACGAATATAAATCAATAATTCATTCATATTGAAAGCTCCATACATATCGATCTTGCCAAAAATAGACATCTCCCTCTTCGTCTGGTGACAGTCGATGAATCAAATAGGAGTATTCGCGATACCCCAAACCAACCCACATTAGATCCAAATCATATTGCTTCTGGATAAAATGGGCATCCGTAAGAACAGACATAGATTCCAATACACCGCAAATATAAATATCAGCTTCTACCTTCAAATCATTACTTATTTGTAGAAGCGGATCAATCAACAGCCAATTTTGAATACGTTGTTGGATCCATTCAAAACAAGATTGCTGTACATATAGAATGAGCAAAGGATGATGATGTTGCCAGTCAATTTGTTTTTGCATACGGATGGTCCGTCCGACTCGCAAGGAGGTTTGCTTTCTACCTGATTTACTTTTGATCATCGGTATTGCCTTCCCATAATAGAATTGTGCCAAGCGATCATTCATCCATATCAATCCTTGATCTGCCTTAGGTATTTGAAACGTATGAAATACACTACGAACCATATCAAGATTTTGCCAGGATAGACAAATTATATGGTCCCATTGTCTTCGGAATGTATCTAATGCCATCCAATACGAATGAATGCAAAGAATCATTCCCATTGAATTTGACATATATTCGGTGATATCCATATGATCAAAGACATCAATAAAGTAAAAAGATGCCTTTTCGTTTGAGCCATAAGATTCTAATGATGGTAAATGAATCATACCTTCTTCTTCATCTAATTTTGTCAAAATAGTTAATAACCATTCATCCCGTTGTTTTTCTTGTTCATAGTACAAGAGGATTTTTTCTCCATGTTTTGGATGCCAAACGATTTGCTGCTGCTTCCATGGAAGATCGATCATCATATCTGACAAAGATCGTGTTTTTAGATCTGGCTGGATGATCCAATGATGCTTTTGTGATTTGGACAACAGCTGTTCGGTGAGAAATTGAAATGTTGTCTCATCTTTTCCAATCGATTGGGCGATTTTTTTACTATCCTCATAGCCAAACCAATGATCATCAACTTTTTGTTCATGGATCCAATAGCCTTGTCCTTGTATATACACATCATCCACTAGACCAATAAAAGCGCCTGCTTTTTTTAAATGGGCCGCTTGGGTATTTTGCAACACTTCTCGACTATCGGATTCACTATTGACTTTTAAACAAATACGTAGACGAAAGTTGGATACGATTTGCTCATCGACGATCCCCATCGGTTTTTGTGTCGCTAAAATCAAATGAATACCAAGAGAACGACCAATACGGGCAATCTCTTTGATTTCATTCATTGCTTCTGGATATCGCATTTTAAACTGAGCAAATTCATCCATTACGATCAGTACATGACTCATGGATTTTTTATGGATTCGATTGTATGCATCAATATGAGCAATTTGATGTGGATGTACTTTGATAAAATCACGCAATACACATTGACGATGCTTCATTTCGGCACGCAAGCTTTCAATCCATCGTTGTACCGCATTTTCTTCAAGATTTGTAACCATACCCGCACAATGTGCAAATTGATAAAAAGCTTGTCCGAAAGCACCTCCTTTGAAATCAATAAGAATATACTGCAATTGTTCTGGACTGTTTCTAACGATTAATTGCATCAATAACGTAGAGATCCACTCCGATTTGCCCGATCCAGTCATTCCTGCTACTAAAATATGTGGGCCTTGTTTCTTTTCATCTAAATCAATCCATATTTCTTTGCCATTATCGTTCAAACCTATAGGAATACGTAAACAACAATGGGACTGATGCGATACCCCTTTGATGCTCCTATAAAAACTTTGTGTGCACGTCATGCCCCAAGCAATCGGACGAAGATCAATTTTTTTTGGTGAGACATGTGATATTTTCCAATCGATCGGTATTGATATTTTCTGTGTGGTACAAAAAATAAGTGTTGCTTCTCTTTTGATTTGGAGTGGAATGGTTGAAAAGATCCAAAGATGATTCGCTTCTACTTTCGAGACAATGTCCAGCAATTCTTTTTGTGAAGAAGCCAATAATAACTGATGATGCCATTGACAATGTGGAAAGCCAAAACAACGATCTTCTTTTTTCATATTCGGATCCACCCAGATCCATTTTTCATCTTGAGATGGATGTTGCCAAATCCATTGAGCAAACAAATAGGAACCAATCAAAGGATCATCAGCAACGATCCATATGGTTTGCCCTTTTTTAAGAAAAACATGACGATATATGTTTTGTGAACATTCCTCTATGTGTGCTTGCAAGGTTTGGTATAAATGATGATTCGCTTGATCATAAGCCGGTTCTGGATAATTAAATGAGATCCATGATTGTAAATTTTCTCCTACATACAGCGGATGACGAATGCCATAGGTTTCTTTTTTACATGTACATATTTGCATATATTTTTTCTCTTGGCGTTCCAGATCTTGTAAAGCTTGTTGTACTTTACTTTTCATTGTCGCAAGATAAGACAAATACTTTTGATCATTTTCAATATATTCCTTTTGGCTCTGCTTCCATTGCGAACGATAATTCAATGTGCCACAAAATAAGAATGCGATAAACATCGATAAATTTGTTAGAAGCATCGTTGATATTTGATGCTTTTGTTCCGGTTGAAATAGATAATATCCCAAACTTAACAAGCCGCCAGACAATAAAATGGATAGGGACGGTACGAACATTTGGATTCGTTTTGGTTTCATGGGTGGCTGCATACAATGTGGCACTTGAATAGACATCGAAATATGTGTGGGTGAAAAAGTATATTCTTCATCCTGTATCTTCCAAGATTCGACTTTTTCTATGGGTTGATATACACAATGTTGTATTGCTTTCTTTATTCGCGTATTGATCAAAAGAATTGAACCAAATACATACATGCAATATTCAGCCACCTGGATCCAATCCCCATCCTGTATTATTTTTTCTTTTACTTTCTGTCCATTTACATATGTGCCATTCGTACTGGACAGATCTATCAAATGTTTATCTTTGATACGAAAATGATGAAAAGAAACATGAGCGGACAATCCAAGTTCGCGACCAAAGGAAAAGAGTGGAGCAATGGAGACCATATGCCAATCCTCTTTGATCCAGAGAATGCGATATACACCAATGATCAAACTCTGATTCTTTTTTAAACATTGATGATCAACATAAACCTTTCCTTTTGTTTTCACAAACTCTAGCCCACGAAATACTTGCATTGTCTCCAAAAAAATCATTTCACATCGATCATCATAAAATAGGACAATTTTATCCATGCAGCCATTTCATCCACAAGGTTTTTAACCATAATTCTTGTTTCGAAATTTCCCGTTTTCTCAAAACGGGAGCAATCACTTTTTTTATTTTTCTTGTATGACGTTTTTCATCGATTACTTTAACCTCAATAACACATTTCTTTTTTGAAACTCTGAATTCCATGTACGATTGATGGAGACGATCAAGATGACTCTTTGGTGTATGTATTTTTTTACCATTGATCTTGATCCAAATTACCTTTTCAGGTGGGTCGAATACAATACGAATTTTACGATCATTCATGGTGACGATGTTACAGGAAGGTGTTTCAATTTGTTGCGACTTTTGCTCGAAATGAATTTGCTTCTGGTCATCAATGATCCACGTTCGATCTTGTACTTCTAAATGGGGTGTCAAAGTTTGCGCAAAGATCCATTGTTTGGTTTTTATCGTTCCATCTTCTGCCAACGACTTTTTTAAAGTGGTCTCATTCCCAAAATCATCGATATTTGAAGTCATTTCTTTCAAAGAAATGGAATCTGTTTTCTCCTTTTGATTCCAATCATCATTCATTGGTTTTTCTTCCCTTTGGGGAATCGTAAAATGAGATGTTTCCGTTGCGGCAACCGATTGTTGATCAATAGCGACCGCAACATTAGCCGATATCATATTATTTTCTATGGTATCGTTCCTTTCAATATTTGAATTTTCAACCATTGTTCCATTCGTTTGGAAGGGCAACTCGATTTTCTGATCATCTTCATTCATAGAATGAAGGTTTTCTGTTCCTTTCGTATCCTCCACCATGCTGTTTCCATGATCTTGCTCATTTTGTTGCACCATCTGCATCTGTAACTTTTGATCAACATAATGCCATGAGTGGACATCACTTTTTATTTCCTGCGTTTGTAAGTATGCAAAATATGTACCAACCTCTTTACATAAATACGTCATATCTGCTTGGGCTTGTACAATTTCTGTTTGTTTATTATGTTCCACGACCAATGATGATTGATCGAATGCAAGACCGGTACAATGTATGTTGATTGTTGGGTCTAAAGTATACCCATTATTTTCCACTGAAAATCTACAATGTTTTTCTTCTTTGCTTCTGTCTATCGTTTCCGTAATCTGTACCACATTTTCTTTTTCGGATTCTTGCTCGATGGGTGCAATCTCGACTGTATTTTGATGCATTGGAACGAAATCGACTTGCACCATTGGGTTTGCCAACATGAACATGGGCATCCAAACTGCATTCATTTTATTTGCCTCCATAATTGATAGAATTCACTATCATGTCTATCTTGTTCAAAAAAATGTACTAATGTAGATGGGATTTGATTGATTGCTCTTTTTTGAGAGCGTAAAAATAAACAATATTCAAGAAAATGATTCGCAAAAGAATCCGAAATAAAAATACGGTTTGGCCATTGATACATTTGTTTCCAGGCTTTTGGAGATACCATGATACGATGTTTTAAGCAATAAAGAACAAACGTATCCATCTTAGATACGGATGGTTTCTGAGATAGATGATCTACATAATGATCGATCCAATTTTGTGATGGCCTCATTTCCACCCATTCAAGTAGATCAGCCACTTCATCAGGAATCTGTTGTTTTGTAGAAAAGGGAATCTGTTGATAAATATATTCACAAATGGAATGATTTTTGGTTTGGATGGCTTGATAAATCAAAAATTTAGCCGTTTTGGGCTCTTTATAGACATCTTTTGAAATCCATCCATTTTCTATCCATATGTATAAATTTGGATGGTCTTGTGCTTTGTAAGCGGCTATAAAATCTTGACTTGATCCAGAAGATAAGTAGATATCGATGGTATTGGATTTCGAATGAAAAGAAGTAGCTACAAAGAAGACAGACAGACTAATCAAAAAAAGTGCAACTACAAATCTTTTCAAACGAAGCGTCCATAAAAAGAAAGCTTTTGAGGCAGGCAACAAACAACCCATTGGATAGAGAAAACAAATCATCTTTTTCAATCCCATTCGATCGATATTTTCCGTTTTCTTTGCGAAATGATTCCATCGAACATCTTGATTAAATGCAGATGCAGACAATATGGTTTGATCCCCTATTTCAATACATGAATTAAAATCAATCAAATAAATATGAGATCGATCCACTAAAAGATTTTGTGGTTTAAGATCCACATAAACATATCCAAGTTGATGAAGAGATTCCATCCAATGCATCATTTGACAAATAAATCGTTGCCGATCCCGTATTTTCCTAAATGGATGTTTTGATATCCACACATCGAGTGTTTCTGCCTGAATGTATGTTTCTATCAGTGTGAATGCCCGATCATTTTCTTTTACATCGACCAGCTCTGGAATATATGGATCTTGCCAATGCGTTAGTACATCAACTTCTTTTCGCCATTGATGAATCAAAATGGGATTTGCACTTTTTAGAACACCTTTTTCCACATATTTTTTTCCCGTTCGCATATCTTCAACCAAAACCACCCATGAAGTTTCGGTCTGTTTAAACAGACGAATCCATCGATACTTCATGGAACACACCTACTTGACTCGCAAAACGTAGGATCATGCCATCTTTTAGGCGCATTTTTCGTTGTACTCTTTTATCGTTCAGAAAAGTCCCATTACTTGATTTGAGATCCATGATATAAAATCGATCATTTTGACGTAAGATTTTTGCATGTTTCATGGATACTTCTACGTCGGTTAGACGAATATCACATGCCATAGAGCGACCAACCAAATTCACTTCATGAAGTAAATCATATCGTTGATCATTCATAGAAAGATAAGCCATCGGATGGTTCGGTTGCCCGAGAATATGCGTTTGGTTATCCATCAAATCAAGAGTGACTTCTGGTTCTTTCTTTGCGGTATACAAGATATGCATGGGCTCTGCTACTTTAAATATTTGATGTTTTTTTCTTCGAAAAAAGCGTGTTGGATAATACTTATGACGAATCGCATCAAGTCCCATCACTAAATTTGTTAGGGACATTTCCTTGCTTTGTGAAAATTTCATTAAGAACCCAATAATTTCAAAAGACGTTGTGGTCTGCAAATGTTCGCATAAATACGGAATCCATACATTACAAATATCTTTTTGTTGCATCCATTGTTCAACACCTACCGGCGCAACGATATATCGAAACGCATCTCCATATGGACTAACAAACACAAAATCAGGTTCCATGATCACTGGTTTATTCCGATTCGCATTGATCATATCTTCGAATAAATGATGTAAGAATATGTAGCCTTCTTGTTCTTCAAAAACATGTTGTGCAAAAACATCGTCTAAGCGAAGAAAATCATCCATTCTATATGTGATGATTTGCGACTCAGCTTCCCACAAACCTGTAATACAATTTTGATCCACCTCCATTTTATGAAAAACACCCATATCTAGCCACGTTTGATCTTTTAGTTTGAGCTTCATCATCTGTGGAGATGAATATACGATATCGATCCAATCTTTCATCATCTTCACCCTCTTATGTGTTTTCTATATACTTATACGGGTGGAATCGACAATAGAACCAAATTATTCTAAAATATTTGTATGCAAAAAAAATGGAATACGATCCACACCTTTTTGATCAATCCGCTACTTAATTTTTTCAGTCTTATCCTGATCAACATTTGGTATGATAATTTCACCTATATAGCGAATACTTTGCATTTGCGATTCTATGTTTTCTTATGGGCATGCAGTACTTTATATGGTTTCTTATGGTATGCAATGACTATTTGGGATGCCTATGATATTGCTTATCATAAAAAAAGACATGTCCTTTCGTGTTTTGGCATGCTTATGTGTGTATTCATCCCCTACTTTCCTTCCTACCCTTTTTGGATCAACGATCTACATGTTTGGTTATTTATTGTTTGTTTTGGAATCACAATCTACGAATGGCTCCATGCATTACCTATTCTATTGGTCGTAAATAGAAAATGGAGCCTAGCGCTTGATATGACCCCTGTCAAGTAGACAGCGAAAATATCCAAAATAACTACCAAGCAAGGTCAATTCGATTTGGCCTTGTTTTTATTGTTGTGCTTGTTCCTGTTGCTTTGCTCTTCTCAATCTTTTCCC
>NZ_JALBUS010000021.1:0-36219 GCF_033971885.1 Absicoccus intestinalis
CACGCCTCTTTTAGAGGCAGCATGTAACGGGGTTGCGACTGGCGAGGTTTCAATGGTCGAAGGACCTGCGCAACAACAGGCCCTTATAGGGCATTCAATACCACTAATTTTTATTAGTGGTTTTTATTATGTGAATATTTTGTGAAATTCATAAGAAGTATTTAATTTTTATGAAAAATCATTATAATGGAGAATATCGTGGAGAAAGAATAGTAGAGCGCCAGGACTAGAAATCTAGTTGACGAGGACCAGGCTTATCGAAAGATTCGGCGGATGGCCTGGAGGTTGATACGACCTAAAAACAAGGACAAAACCAAGCGGTGACGTTTGAACAAATTCCTTGGGTATCCTCCATGATCAACACATAATAAGGAGGATATTGTACATGTGTGGAATTACAGCTTTTACCGGTAAAGATGCAGCTTTACCTATTTTGTTGAGTGGTTTGGAAAAGTTAGAGTATCGTGGATATGATTCGGCTGGTATTACTTTAGTGGATGACCAGGGGCTATACACAAAAAAAGCCAAAGGAAGATTGAAAGATCTAGAAGGTATGTTGGATGTACCTTCTTTCCATCAGACAACAGGGATTGGCCATACCCGTTGGGCTACGCATGGGGTGCCATCGCAATTGAATTCACATCCGCATACCAATGCTGCCAATACCATTTCGATCGTTCATAATGGGATCATTGAAAATTATGAAGGAATCAAAGCGGATCTAAAAGCGAAAGGATATAAATTTCAATCCGAAACCGATAGTGAAGTGATCGTTCATTTATTGGATTACTACTATGATGGAAATATGTTAGAAGCCATGAAGAAAACGGTCAATCAATTGGATGGAAGCTTTGCGATTTGTATTTTAACAACGGATGAACCAGATACCGTTTATGTTGCCAAAACTGCCAGTCCAATGGTTTTAGGAAAATCGGAAAATGGTACATTTGCAGCTTCGGATATTCCTGCCATCTTGGAATATACAAAAGATGTCTTAATTTTGGAAGATGGTCAAATGGCCAAATTAACACCAAGCGATATTTCGGTATATTCATTTGAAGGCGAATCGGTGGATGCGAAATGGACGCATATTCCTTATGATATTGAAGCCGCACAAAAAGGTGGATACGATACGTTCATGTTGAAAGAAATTTATGAACAACCAGAAGCTATTCGTGAAACTTTACGTGGACGTGTTGAAAAAGAAAAAATTCATTTGGAAGACTTAGAAAAATTAGATCTTGAAAAGATCAATCGAGTATATTTTGTTGCGTGTGGTACAGCTTGGCATGCAGGTATCTATGCCAATTCGCTATTCCAAAAATGGATCGATGTGCCTTCGATTTGTGTCGCTGCCAGTGAATTTAGATACAGCGATCCACATATTGATGATAAGACATTGTGTGTATATATTTCCCAATCTGGTGAAACCGCAGATACTTTAGCGGCTTTGAAGATGTCCAAGGAAAAAGGGGCACAAACGATTTCCATCGTCAATGTATTGGGCTCGTCTATTTCACGGGCCAGTGATGTAACTTTATATACATGTGCGGGACCAGAAATTGCCGTCGCTTCCACAAAAGCGTTTACCACGCAATTGGCATTGGTTACTTTATTGATCTTAAAAATGGCGGAATTACGTCATACCACGGTAGATTGTAAAGCAGAATTGTTGGAAGGCTTAAAACGAATGCCAGAAGTGGTCAGTGAAATGTTGGATAAACATGAATTGATGAAACAATATGCGGCTTTCTTAAAAAATCAGGAAGATGCATACTTTATTGGTCGTCAATTGGATTATGTCAGTGTATTGGAAGGAGCATTAAAATTAAAAGAAGTCTCTTATGTCCATGCCGATGCTTACTTTGCCGGCGAATTGAAGCATGGTGCCATTGCCTTGATTGAAAAAGATACCGTTGTGATTGCGATGGCAACCCAACCAGAAGTAGCCGCTAAAACGATTTCTAATATCGAAGAGACCATGGCTCGTGGTGCCAATGTGATCTTGATCACAACGAAGGATCAGCCAGCACCAAAATTTAAATATGTCATTCGTATTCCGGATGTACATCCATTGTTGGCCGTCATTCCAGTCACGATCTTATTGCAGTTATTTGCCTATTATGCAGCGGTTGAAAAAGGCCGCGATGTCGATAAACCACGTAACCTTGCGAAATCGGTCACGGTAGAATAAAAAAAGAAGCGGATCAAATATCAAATTTGAATCCGCTTTTCTTATGCGCAACAATATAAGCAATGGTTGCATCCAATCCATGATCGGCAAGATAGGTCAATAAATGAATGATCAAACGATCTGTTTCTTCATGGATCAAGATGCGGTTTCGACCTTGGATATAGTAGTCTAGGGCACTACGATCCGTATAGGCATTACCTTGATAGATCATACTGGCGGCTACCCGATCACAAAACATCTCCACTACATAATTTTCTGGCATCTTACAAGCATAGAGACCATTTGCACCGACATCGATCCAATATTCCCAATGATGTTTATTGCGCCCCTTGTGATGCAACCAACCTAAAGAATACCCTTTTTCTTCTTTTTCAGCATCGATGGGCGAACGAAATCCTTGATAATAATGAAAGCCTGTTTTGAGTTCAATGTACGAATATTTGCTTAAATCATGTAGAATACCTTGTTTATAGAGATGACATCGAAAACAAAGTTGAGTGACCTTGATCTTATGTCGATTGATCGTTCTTAAATGACCGAATACTTTATTCATGGATTCAGTATACAACGAACAAGGAATTTGTGCTTGAATTTTTCATAGGGCATTGATATAATCAACGTGCCTTACTTTAAACACGCAGGAGGTTTAAGGCGGAAGGAGGAACGAACATGAAAAAAGGAATTCATCCAAATTACCATAAGGTTAAATGTGTATGTACATCTTGTGGTGCAGAATTTGAAACGGGATCAACGATCAAAGGAGACGTATTGCGAGTAGATACTTGCTCGAATTGTCATCCATTCTATACAGGTCGTCAACGTTTTGCGGCTGCCCAAGGACGTATCGAGAAATTTAATAAGAAATATGGTTTAAAATAGATAGTGGAACCCCCCCCTATCCCAAAAGGTCAATGAAAATTGACCTTTTTTTGTGCCTTTTCGTATTAGAGTATATGAAATGTTACCGATGTAAAAATACAGATCCAAAATATTTTGTACTCGATCATGGGGTGTACTATTGTCGAAAATGTATTGCCTTTTCGCGTTTAGAAGCAGATACGCCCCTTGCCCCTGTTACGTTACATACTTTTTTCTATACCGGTACGTATCATTTGAAATATGAACTGACACCGGCTCAAAAAAAAGCATCCTCGCAAGTATTGACTTATTTATGTGCTGGAAAAGATGTATTTCTTTATGCGGCAACAGGTGCAGGTAAAACCGAAATTACGTTTGAATCGATTCGTTATTATTTATCTTGTGGGAAAAAGGTAGGTTTTGCGATCAGTCGAAGGCAAGTTGTATTGGAAATTCGACAGCGTTTGGAAGAAGCTTTTGCCAATCTTCATGTGATTGCGGTTTGCCAAGGATATACAACCATTACCGATGGAGACATCATTGTTTGTACGATGCATCAACTCTATCGCTATTATCAAGCCTTTGATCTATTGATCATGGATGAAGTGGATGCTTTTCCTTATGTTGGCAATGCCGTTTTAGAAGCCATCGCAGATGGTGCGTGTAAAGGACAAAAGCTTTTATTGAGTGCAACCCCCGATGAAAAGAGCTTAAAACAAATCGCCATGCATAAAATGGAACAGATCACTTTGTTTGAGCGTCCGCATAAACATCCATTGATCATACCAAAGGTCATAGAAAGACCGATAGGGATCCAATGGATCCTTGTGGTGTATTATTGTTTCAAATGGCAACCAAAACAAATTTTATTATTTGTACCCACCAAACAAATTGCCTTTTTCTTTTATCTCTTTCTATCTCCTATCTTCTCTTGTTCCTATGTGTATTCGTCAAAAACGGATAAAGATGAAATCATGCAGGCTTTTCGGGAAGGAAAATTTCAAGTTTTGATTTGCACCACGCTATTAGAACGAGGGATTACTGTACCCCGTGTACAAGTTATTGTGTATCGTGCAGATCATATTGTCTTTACGAGTGCAAGTCTGATCCAAATCTTTGGACGAGTAGGCCGCAGTTTTCAAGATCCTACCGGAAAGGGACTTTGTTTATGTCGATCTTCAACCAAATCTATCAAAGAATGTATCAAACAACTATCCCAGATGAACCAGTTTGCCAAGTCTGTCAAAGACCCATCGAATTGAATCGGCAATTTATGGATATTCCATGTCTATGTCAAAGTTGTGCGCAAGCGATGCAGAAAGTAAAGAAAGTATATAAGATCGATGGCATCCATTGGTACGTATTGTATGTCTATACGGATTTTTTAGAGCGATTATGGTTTCAATTGAAAGAACAAAAAGATATTGTCTTAGCCTCCCTTTTTTTAGCGGATGAAGATGTGGATTTACGATCTTATTGTGTATGTGCGATGCCAAGCAGTGAACAAAAACGGCTGAATCGTGGTTTTGAACCCATTTTGGAAGTGTTTCGAAATACGGGCATAGATGTATATTCTCCCTTGTATAAAACGGCCAACATCAAACAATCCAATCAACCCAAAGCAAAACGACAAGAGATTCAAGATGTCCTACAATTAAAAAGTTGTTACTGGATGCCCAATAAACCGATTTTGTTGGTGGATGATGTTTGCACAACAGGAGCCACATTATCTAAAGCTTGCACTTTACTTTCGACTTCTAAAGTGTTTATAATATCGGCACATCCTTTATGGATGGCTTCACAACAACCAAACGAGGTGGCAAATGCACCTTGGATTTGGTAAAATACTTGGTAAAAAGGGGAGACAAGCATGACAAGACGTGATGAAATTTCCGATTTGTTGGATTCCATTGAAAATGATGATACGTTAGAGCGGAAAATGCATGCATTTAAAGCAAAGAAAGACAAGATTTCTCGTGTAGAACGTAGCCAACAAGAGGAAATCAATGAAAAACCAAAAAAGATGGAATCTACAGCAGATACAGTCGTCATACCGCCAGTACATGTCCAAAAAGGGGAAACGGACAGTCGTCATTTAGCGGAAACAAAAGTCATTCAACCGACATCTGCTGGTGGGAAAACAACTGTTTTTGATCCGGAAAAAATTGAACAAGTAAAACCAGAAACGAATGATACGGTCGTCATTGATGATCAAAAGATCCAAACGATCATGCGTCAACAAACGGCTCAAAATACGTCGGGTCTAAAATTAGAAAGAAAAGTCGTAACATCGAATAAAAAACCAAAAAAGGCAATCAATCATAAAAAACAAGATAAGAAGATCATTGGGATCATTGCGGCTTTGGTTGGTGTTTTGGTCATTGTTGGTTGTGTCAATTTAGCGACTACGGGTTCGATTTTTGGTTTACTTCAACAAACTTCAGAACAAACGCAAACGCATACGTCGGGATATCAAAGATTATTGAATTGGGTCAAAGGATATGGTGATCTAAGTAGTAGTGAAAAATTAGATATCACAACTTATGAAAATATCTATGATAAATTGACCAGTTCCGAAAAGAAAACGATTGATGGTATTTTGGAAAAAGCAACGGGAAAAGATTTTAATACTTTGTTGAAATCGGCGAAAGCAAAGAAAAAGAGTAGTTCGAAAAATAACAATGTGAAATCAGCGGAACAAAAAGCAAAATTGCGTTCTCAAATTTCACAGTTACAATCGCAATTGAGCCAAGCTCAATCGGATCTGGATGATGCGACATCAAAAATAAAAGATACGCAATCGGATATGAGTGATGTTCAAACGAAAATCAGTTCGTATCAAGCCAAGATCAAACAATATCAAACCGAAGTGACCAATCTGCAACAAGAAATTGCCAATGCCGGGGAAGGGGAAGATACCTCTTCTTTAGAAACACAATTAACGGAAGCACAAAAGAAACTCAGTGATGCACAGACTTCAAGTGAATATACCGATCTACAAACACAATATACAAGTCTACAAAATGATTTGGCAACGTATCAAAGTAATCAAGCAACGGCTCAAGCGACCGTGGATTCTTTAAATTCACAAATCAGTGCTTTGCAGCAACAATTAAATGCACTAGACTAAGTCTTTCTTAGAAAGGCTAGTCTTTTTTAATTTGCTTGAATGACGATTATTGTATAGAATGTATGATGTATGAAAGTTAGGTGGTAAGGATATGCGCAATGCCATTATATTGGCAGCTGGCAAAGGAACACGAATGAGATCATCCCAATCGAAGGTGATGCATTCCATTATCGATCGACCGATGCTAGCCTATATTATTGATGCATTACGTGCCGTTCAGGTAAAACGAATTGTGGTGGTGGTAGGCTATCAAGCACAAACGATTGAAGCGGCTTTCAACGATGTGGAATTTGCTTTACAAGAACCTCAATTAGGAACTGGACATGCCGTCATGCAATGTCAGCAATTAGCGAATGAAACAGGCGATACGATCATCATCAATGGAGATGGACCATGTATCCAACCGGAAACATTGGAAAAATTGTTCCAAGCCAATGAAACGGCTTCGGCTACTTTATGTACCGCAGTCTTAGAAGATGCAGGTGCTTATGGTCGAATTGTACGTGATCGATCCAATCATGTGATTGGTATCGTTGAAGCAAAGGATTGCGATTCGGAACAATTGAAGATCAAAGAAATCAATGCTGGGATTTATTGTTTTAAAAACCAAGATTTATTTGCTTCCTTAGATCAATTAAAGCCAAACAATGCACAACATGAATATTATTTGACCGATTTGATATCGATCTTATCCCATCAAGGAAAAACAGTGAATGGGTTGGTTATTGAAAATCGTGAAGAAGTGATGGGTATCAACGACTGCAAGGAATTGTATCGTGCCTATACGTGGATGACCAATCATATCAATTCATATTGGTTGGCTCAGGGTGTACAGATCATTGACCCAAAACGTACAATGATAGGTAAAGATGTAAAGATAGGTCACGATGTGATCATCTATCCAGATGTAGAAATTACGGGACAGACAACAATTGGAAATCATGTCCTTATTCGTTCCCATTCACGAATCGTTGATACAACGATCCAAGATGGTGTAACTGTCGATACCAGTATCATTACCTCTTCACAAATTGATCAAAATGCCAAAATTGGCCCTATGACAACGATCACCAATTGTCAAGTTGATCAGGATTGTCGATTACATAGTTTTGGACGATTTGAGAATGAACACATCACAAAGGGACAAGAAAAATAGGAAGGAAACATTCATGGAAAACACAGTTGTATTCGCATTATCATCAAGCAAACAATTAGCTTCAGAAATTTGTCAGGAATTAAACTTACCACTTGGAAATATTAGTATCAATCATTTTGCTGATAAAGAAATTTTAGTGACACCAAAAGAATCCATTCGTGGAAAACACGTTTATCTTGTTCAAAGTACCAATGATCCAGTCAATGATAACTTAATGGAATTATTGATTGCGATCGATGCTTGTAAACGTGCCAGTGCGAAAACGATCAATGCCATCATTCCATATTACGGATATGCACGACAAGATCGTAAAGCAGCACCTCGTCAACCAATCAGTGCCAAATTGGTTGCATCCTTATTGGAACGTGCCGGTGCAGATCGTGTGGTTACGATTGATCTCCATGCTACACAAATTCAAGGTTTCTTTGATATTCCAGCCGATGATATTGCTGCGAATCGATTGATTGGTGAATATTTTGAATCACGAAAAGATCTGAGTGATCTAGTTGTGGTATCACCGGATCATGGCGGTGCTGTACGTGCTCGTAAATTAGCTGAAGTTCTTCATGCGCCAATCGCAATTATTGATAAACGTCGTCCCAAACCAAATGTGGCTGTTGCCATGAATTTAATTGGTGATGTAAAAGGCAAGGTTGCGATCATCATTGATGATATGGTCGATACAGGTGGAACCATTGCTTCAGGTGTCCAAATGTTAAAAGATCACGGGGCAACCAAAGTCTTTGTGACTTGTTCCCATGCCATCTTATCTGGACCGGCTGTCGAACGTTTGCGTGCAACTGGACTGGAAGAGTTTGTATGTACCAATACCATTGATCAAACAGAACACCAAAAAGCATTCCCAGAAATGAAAGTTTTATCCGTTGCTCCATTATTAGCTCGCTTAGTCAGTGCGGTAGAAAATAACACGTCACTGTCCGATGCTTTGAATAAGCCTTTCATGCATGACTAAGATTACTTTTATTGGCTATCCAAAGTGTTCAACTTGTAAAAAAGCCTATCAGACCTTAGAAGAACTAGGCATCCACGCGCAATATCGCGACATCACAAAAGAAAATCCAACCGTTGATGAGATCAAGAGTTGGATCGATCGTGGAGTGAGCCTGAAACAACTATTCAATACAAGTGGCCAACTCTATCGTCAGTTGGATGTCAAAACGAAAAGAAAAACCTATAGTGATGATCAATTGATTGAATTATTGGCCAGTGATGGTATGTTGGTCAAACGTCCCATCGTGATCAGTGAAGATAGGATCATTGTTGGGAATAAACCTGATGCGTATGCCACTTTAAAATAAAGAATCAAAATTTTTTTGGATCTGTGAACAAACAATGTCTTCATCGAGTTGTTTCAATTCACCGATCTTTTTTTCTACATATTTGACATACATAGGTTCATTTTGGCGACCACGAAACGGTTCGGGACACATATATGGACAATCCGTTTCACTTAATAAACGATCCAAAGGACAAGCTATCGCTACTTTTTTCGCTTTCTTGGCATTCTTAAAGGTCACCGGCCCTCCTAAAGAAATAAAACTATTCATTTGCAAGCATTCCTTCATCGTTTCCACCGAACCAGAAAAACAATGAAAAATGATCTTTGTTTGGGCATAGGTGCGTAAAATGTCTAAACAATCTTTGGTAGCATCACGCATATGGATTGAAATCGGCAAGTGCGCATCATTTGCTATCTGAATCTGACGAATAAAGATTCGCTTTTGATCCTCAATAAAAGAGGTATCCCAATGATAATCCAGACCAATTTCACCAACACAATCGATTTGATGATTGGAAATAGCTTGTTCCAGTTTTTGAAAATGAAGCTCTGTGATGTCTTTCGCATCATCGCAAAACCATCCCCAAGCAATTTTAAATTTTTTATGTTGCGCCTTTATAGGCAAAGCACGTAAGAACTCTTCTTCTGAAGTACACATGATCATGGCTCTGGATACGTCTTTCATATTTTCCAATACTTCATCGATTCTTTCATATAAATCATCACAAGTAATATGGCAATGACTATCTGTATACATATTAATCTCCTTCTATATAGGCGCTATCGTTTTGATAGGTACCATTTATATTGATCGCCCCATTTTTAATGGGCACTTCCGAAGCAATTTGGGTCCATCCATGCGCTTGTTTTTTGATAATGACACTCATGATCGTTTTCTTGGAATAGGTATATAAAACATGTCCATTAGGCTTATCATATACGGAAATGTCTTGGGTACAGATCCAAGTGGATGGCTTGTTTTTGATGTTCGGTTCGAGTTGATAATAAATCGAAGCAGCTTTTTCTCCCCAATATGGATCGGACGCATATTGCACATTGATCCCCGTGCTCTTATCCCCAAACCAAGAACCATGATAACGAGAATCTTTTGGATTGGCATATCCCTTTTGGATAAAATCAACATCATGGACTTGAATACAATCGGCAATACTTGCATAGGTGGTTGCAGCATTGGGATTCGAATCATAGGCAGCATGACCAAACAAATTATTGGTTGATTTGGCAATGGCACTTTGACCATATGCACTTTCATTACAAGCCAGGGCAAAAACCATTGCTGCATTGATTCCATATTTCTTTTGTGCGGATAAAAATGTTTCACCTTGATCATACAACAAGGAGTGGGTCCGTTGTTTTTTTTCTAAAAAAGCATTAAAATCAGTAGCCGATAAAGAAGTCATCGATCGATGGGGCATAAATTGGTAAGGGTTGTAGTATGCTTTTGTATTGATGGCATGATCATGGCTTTCCAGCTGCATATCGTCGGACAATTCATCAAAAGAATCATAAAACCAATGTCCATCATAGGAATAATACATGGTATTTTCTTGGAGCCCATCAGGTTTTGGACCAATCGCATACGTAACCGATTGGGAATCGGTCACGCTTAAAGAAATGGTATGATGGAGTGAATTGCCTTGGATCGTATAATATGAGCCATGCACTTGATTGGAATAGGGATATAAGACCACATCTTTACGATCAAACCAAGCACGCACACCACTGATCATACATAAGATCTTTGAACCATCTGAATTGGCTCCTAAATAAAGGGCATCGGCACCATATTGTCCATTGATATATCCCTTTTCATCGGTACCATCGATCGTGTACGATGTATTTTCCGTGATGGCCTTGGTATGAAGATTGACCAATCCCTCTTTTAACGCAAGGATATTTCCTTGTTCATCCATGATGCACAAGTTTCTGTCATTACTCGTGGCCAAAGCATTTTTCGCTAACCAAAAATGATGATACGTATCTTGGATTTGAAGGTTGCCATTTTGATAAGAAACCAACTGATAGGTACCCGACTCGGTGAATTTGAAACCGAGAAAGATCCCTACCATTATCGCAAAACAAAGGACCAAAATGATTTGAGAACGTTGTATTTTTCGCATATACATATTTTATCAAAAATGAATAAGAGTGTCATTTATAGGGCAATCATGATATATTATTAGGGTTGAGAGGATGAATCATATGGCAAAAATGGAAGACCGTTTAGACGGTATGGTAAAGCGTTATAACGAAATCAATGAAATGATGATGGACAATAAAATTGTCTCTGATCGAAAGACAATGGCAAAGCTAGGCCGTGAACAACGTGAATTGACGCCTATTGTGGAAACATATCAAGAATATAAGAAAACCAAAGAAGATTTGGCTGAAGCCAAAGAATTAGCGAAAGAAGACGATAAAGAAATTCGCGAAATGGCACAAATGGAAGTAGAAGAATTAGAACCAAAAATCCAAGAGTACTTGGATCAATTGGAAAAATTATTAGTGCCAAAAGATCCGAATGATTCGCATAACTGTATCATCGAAATTCGTGGTGCTGCCGGTGGCGATGAAGGAAACATCTTTGCGGGTGACTTGTATCGTATGTATGTCAAATATTGTGAACAAAAAGGATGGCGTACCGAAGTCATTGAATCGGAACCCAGTGAAGCAGGTGGCTATAGTTTGATCTCTTTTAAAGTCAATGGGGATGGTGCCTATGGAACCTTAAAGTTTGAAAGTGGTAGTCATCGGGTTCAACGTGTCCCAAAGACCGAATCTCAAGGACGTATTCATACATCGACAGCCACGGTTTTATGTATGCCAGAAATTGAAGAAGAAGACTTCGAAATCGATATGAACGATCTCGAAATCGATACGATGCGATCGAGTGGGGCTGGTGGTCAGCACATCAATAAGACGGATTCAGCCGTTCGTATCCTTCATAAACCAACAGGTATCGTTGTGAAATGTCAAGATGGACGATCCCAACATGAAAACCGTGCTACCGCATTGATGACCATTCGTGCTCGTGTATACGAAGCGCATCAACGCGAACTCGAAGAAAAGAACGATAAGGTTCGTATGTCAAAAATTGGTACGGGAGATCGAGCAGAAAAAATTCGTACTTATAACTATCCACAAAATCGAGTGACCGATCATCGCATTGGTTATACCGTCAATCAATTGGATCGTATCATGGATGGTCGTTTAGAAGATTTGATGCAAGCTTTAGCAGCAGCTGATCAACAAGCAAAAATAGCAGGAGAAAAAGGCGAATGACATTTCATTCTTTGATCCATGAAGGAAAAGAACGCTTATATAAAGCGGGGCAAGGGGAGCAAGCCGCCATGCTTTATATGCTCGAGTTGTGTCAAAATGCACATATTGACTTATATAGTCAGATGGATGAAGAAATTCCTGAAGAGATCCAAACCGATTATTTGGAAGGTATTCATTTGATGGAACAAGGCGAACCATTAAGCTATGTCCTTGGCTATGAATGTTTTTATGGCTATAACTTTAAAGTCAATGAAGATGTATTGATTCCACGACCTGAAACGGAAGAATTGGTCGCTCTTGTGCTCCAACTCTTTGATACGCATTTTGGCGATCAAGAGCAGGTCCAAGTATTCGATGTCGCAACCGGATCGGGTGCGATTGGCATCACATTAAACTTAGAAGAACCCAAGATGAATGTGATCGCATCGGATATTTCCAAAAAGGCATTGGTTGTCGCAAAAGAGAATAACGATACCTTAGGGGCACATGTGAACTTTATTTGTGGCAATATGTTAGATCCCTTTATTGAACGAAATCTATCCTGTGATATCTTGGTTTGTAATCCACCATATATTCCCAATGAAGAAAAAATGGAAAAAAGTGTTATCAACTATGAACCACACGTTGCCTTATTTGGTGGGGAAGATGGCTTAAAATTTTATCGCGATGTATTTGATAAAGCCCATCAAGTATTAAAGGAACATGCTTTTTTAGCTTTTGAGATGGGATGGAATCAAGGCCCAGCCTTATCGGCCTTGGCAAGAGAATATTTTCCGGATGCAAAAATCACGATTCATAAAGATATGAGCCAAAAAGATCGTATGTTTACAATTGAAAGATAGAAAGAAGCGATGATATGAAAATGAATAAAAATGCACCTTGTTGGTGTGGATCTCATAAAAAATATAAGAACTGTCATGAAAAATGGGACGATACCATCAATGTATTACGTCTACAAGGACAAATTGTCCCCGAACATCTATTGATCAAAAATGCCGAAGACATCCATTGGATCAAAAAAGCTGCTGTGATCAACAATGGCATTTTGGATGAATTAGAACAACGCATTCAACCAGGTATCACAACATTAGAAATCGATCAATTTGTGTATGATTATACGACGCAGCATGGAGGCATTCCTGCGGATCTTGGCTATGAAGGTTTCCCCAATAGCGTTTGTACCTCGGTGAATAATGAAATTTGTCATGGTATCCCAAGTGATAAAGTCGTTTTAAAAGAAGGGGATATCGTGAATGTGGATTGTACGACCATTTTCCATGATCATTATGCCGATGCTTCCCGTATGTATATGGTCGGTAAGGTTTCAGATGAAGCCAAACGCTTGGTGGAAGTCACCAAAGAATGTTTAGAAGTTGGAAAGGCCGCCGTTCGACCTTGGGGACATGTTGGTGATATTGGCGCGGCCATTCAAGAACACGCCCATAAAAATGGCTATACCGTTGTACGCGAATTCTGCGGACATGGCGTGGGAAATGGCTTTCATGAAGATCCATATATTACTCATTTTGGCATCAAAAATACCGGTATGGTCTTAGCACCAGGTATGGTTTTTACGATTGAGCCAATGATCAACCAAGGAAAAGCCACCTTGTTTGTAGATAAGAAAAATGGCTGGACGGCTTATACAAGCGATGGCAAATTAAGTGCACAATGGGAAAACACCTTGTTGGTCACCGATCATGGAATTGAAGTCTTAGCTTGGTAAAAACTTGAAATTTCTTAAATGTTTGACTAAGATATAACATAAGAAAGGAATGTGAAGTATGGCAACAAAGAAGACAAAGTGGACGCAAGAGCAATATGCCCAACGACTACAAGAAATGAAACAAGAAGCACACGATAAAATGTGGCTATATATTGAAATTAATGCCAAAGAGTTCAACGATGAAAGTGAACCAAAGGTAAAAAATTTGACACCTTGCTGCAAAGCGATGTTAGATGCCATGTTAGAAGGCGATAGTTTCATTGTTGAACCAAAGATACGTACAAAAATTGCGGGTACATTGACCGTTCGCTATTATGTGGATAATCTGGATCCATCACGCAGAAAATATGCGGATGTACAAGCAGAACAAGCATAATTATATCAAATCAAAATATTTAAATGCATGATACAGACCATGTTTACGAATATCTTTTGTGACATAGTCTGCTTTTTTTTGGATTTCTGGTTTGGCATTGCCCATCGCAATGGCTATATCTGCTGCTTCAAACATGGTTAGATCATTTTCACTATCACCAAACGCAATCGTTCGATAGGCATTTCCGTAATAGTTTTTGACATCCTGGATAGCCGTTCCTTTATTGTGATGAATATTGGTGATCTCGCCCGTATCGAGACCAAACATCGTTAATTCACAATTGGGGGTGAGCGCTTGTTGAATGATGGATACACTTACTGCATGAGGGTTGCATAGATACAATTTTGTGAATTGAGCATAATCTTCTTCACGAACTTGGTCGATGCTTGGCATGGCTAAAAAACGTTGGATGGCTTGTGCTTGTGGATGAACTTGGATCCGTTGTAAAAAAATCGCCTTATTGATGGCATCCAAATAGGTTTTTTCCGAACCTTCCAAAGATACACCCACATGATGATTCAATAAAAATTGTGTCATCGACTTCGCATCTTTTGGTTGTAAGGGATCAAAGATCAAGGTTTTGTCGCCAATATAGATTTCACTGCCGGCCGAGAAACAATAGCCATCTAATTTTAATGGCAATAATGGTACAATAGCTTCGCCTTTGGTACGACCGGTATTCACAAAAATCTTATGGCCATTGTGTTTGGCTTGAAAAATAGCACTCGATGCAGAAAGGGGAATTTGTTCATTGAGCCATAAAGTGGCATCTAAATCTAAAAATATGATGTTTTTCATGGTTGAATTATATCATACATGAATTATAAAATAAGAATATGAATGATAAACATGTAATGATCACCATTTCTCGACAATTTGGAACCAATGGTCGAGAAATCGGACGCGTATTAGCTGAATATCTAGATATTGGATACTATAATAAAGAATTGATGGCACAAATTGCGAACGATATGAAGATCGATCCTTCCTTTTTTGAAGAGAACAATTTGAATGATGCAGGATTCTTTCGTCTATCCAAACGTACATTTACATTATCGACCATGGCAGAAATTTCGGTCAATTCGGAATTGTATGAAAAATCTTGTGAATTGATCCAAGGCATTGCACAAAGAGAATCAGCCGTTATTGTTGGTCGATGTGCGGATTATATTTTAAGAGACCATCCCAATGTGATTCGTGTCTTCTGTTACAGTGATCGGGATACCCGAATCAAAGTGGCCATGAATGCCTATGGCGTTCCTTTTAAGAAAGTGGATAAATTTGTGGATCTGCAAGATCAAAAGCGATCTGGATTTTATGAATTTTATACCAATCAAAAATGGGGACAACCGGCCAATTATGATTTGATGATCAATACCTCAACGGTATCTTTAGAAGAAGCCGTAAAGTTGTTGGCCCATTGGTATGACTATAAAATGGGTGTGGAATCCATCAAGGGAGCTTTTATGGATCAATATTTAAATGAGAAAAAAGTAGATTTATCGGAAGAAAGTGCATAAAAAAAGCGGCTTGGAAATTTTCCAAGCCGTTTCTTTTACATAAAGTTTGGTGTGGCAAAATAGATGACAAAGATTACTAATAATACCCAAACGGTTGGATGAACTTCTTTGGCCTTACCACATGCAACCATAGCCACGGTATAAGAAATGAATCCCATCGCAATACCGTTGGAAATCGAATACGATAAGATCATAAACAGAATCGTGATAAATCCAGCACAAGTAAAGATGATGTTATCCCAATCGATACCACCTAATTGACTTGCCATCAAGATACCAACGACAACCAAAGCGGGTGCAGTGACCGCATTGGTGACAGCACTTAAGATAATGGGGGAAATAAAGATAGATAATAAGAATAGTACTCCTGTGGTACAAGCTGTAAGTCCCGTACGACCACCAACACCAACACCAGAAGTCGATTCCACAAAACTTGTGATCGTCGAAGTACCAAAAACGGCACCTAAACAAGTACCAAATGCATCGGTAAACAAAGCTTTTTCGGCATCAATCAATTCACCATCTGGAGTCACTAGACCTACTTCGTTTCCGACGGAAATCAAGGTTCCAGCAGTATCAAAGAAATCCACAAATAAGAAGGAGAAGATGATCACAAAAGCCGATAATGGATTTTTGAATAATTCTCCAAAACCACTAAAACAAGCCCCGAATGTACTCATTTCAAAAGTTGTAGTAAAAGCATGATCCGGTAAAGATGGCATCCCTTTAATACCCATGGCACCTAAGATGATGCCAATAATAGCGGTAATGACCATACCCACAAAAACACCGGCTGGTACTTTTTTGGCAACAAGCGCAATAGTGATGATGATACCAAATAAAGCTAATAGGACGGTTGGTTCACTAAAGTTGCCTAAAGCTACATAAGTTGATTGATTGGCTACGATGATACCAGCATTTTTTAAACCAACAAAGGCCACAAAGAAACCAATACCAGCACCAATCGCAAATTTTAACTGCATGGGAATGGCATCAATGATCTTTTTACGAATTCCTGTAACCGAAATCACAAGGAAGATCACACCAGAAATCAAGACAGCTGCTAAAGCCGCTTGCCATGAATATCCCATAGCACCACAAATCGTATACGCAAATAAGGCATTGACACCCATACCAGCCGATAACGCAACAGGATAGTTTGCCAATAAACCCATGATCAAGGTTGTGATACCAGAAGCAAGAGCCGTTGCTAAGAAGACCGCATTGATATCCATGCCTGCATCATGCAAGATAGCCGGATTGACCCCAAGAATATATGCCATTGCCAAGAAAGTCGTTAGACCAGCAAGAATCTCAGTTTTGACATTCGTATTCTTTTCACTCAATTTGAAAAGTTTTTCCATAAATTTCTCTCCTTTATACCGGTATATTGTATTATAAAGGGAATCTTTACGCAAATTAGATTGGAAGCATTCTCCCTAAATGAAACGAATAAATATACGTTTGGATGGGTTTAGAAGGATCAAGGATCGTCATCGCTTTTTTATAGGTTTCCAATTGTTTGTGGTATTTTTCAATCAATTCGTCAGCCGTAGCCGTATCGGTCTTATAATCCACAATGATCAATTGATCTTCTTCCCATACGACCAAGTCCATGAAACCATTGATGATTTGGTTGTTATCTTTGACGATATAGCTGCATTCAAACTCATGTTTTTTTTGCATCCATTGTTGATAGAGCTTGTTCGCATTGATCGTTTGTAGTTGTTGGATATCCGTAGGCGATAAAGTATATCCATACTTTTTGGCAACTTGAACCATATCCTTAGTTTGATAAGGAAATGGACACTGCATGATTTCATGAAATAACGTACCACGTAGGGTATTTTGTTTCGGAACCAATTCCAGGGGTTGCCAAGCCAATACGCGTTTGGCTTGTGAAGCCGTACGACTTTGAATAGGCGTAGAAGACTTCGTATATGTTTTCCATGTTCTTGGTCGGGAGACAGGATCTTTTTTTTCTGGACGGACCCATAAATTGCACTTGGTAAAGACAATTGGTGAATGGACATCTTCAAAATAGGTATGGAATAGCCATCCTGTATAACTCTGATCTTGAAGCAGGACACTACTTGTGAGCGGTCCCGAAAAGGAGGTTGTCTCTTTGATGTGATCGACAAAAATCAATTCTTGTTGGGCACGGGTGGTCGCAACATAGAAAACACGCATTTCTTCTTGAAGAGATTCTTGTTTTTGTTTCGTTTTTATGGCCAGATAGGATCTTGTCACTTTTTTGGTCTGGCCATCTTGACCAAAACATGCCACACCCAAATCGGCATCCATCAAAAAAGCAGGACTGATTGAATGATTCGAACCATGTTTGGACAAAATATAAACGACCGGAAATTGAAGTCCTTTGGATGCATGCATGGTCTTGATCTGGACGACATCATCTTGTTTGGAAAACGCACTAGCTGGTCCTACACGATCGTTTTTTTGATCTTTTTGGATGGATTCGATAAAGGTCGAAAGCGTTTCAAATTCACAAGACTTTTCTAATAATGCATCTAAATTGGTCTTTTCTAACGAGGTTGTATGTTTCATATAGAAATCATGAAATTGATAAATAGCTTGTAGCCATTCCGTTGGGGTATCATGCGATTGTGTATATAATGACAACCAATCCTGCATAAAGGCCTGATCTTTGATATGTAGAAAGATACTTTCATTTCTACCTTTATCATGGCAACTTGTTGCCAATTGTTCACAAGTCACACAGCCAATGGGACTCAATAAAGAAGCCGTAAAGGAAATATCGTCCATCGGATCATAGATAGCGGATAAGGTCGCAAGCACAATTTGAATGGCAGCCACCTGATAGAAACCCGATTTTAAATTGGTATAAACCGGAATATCATAGGTTTCCAACACATTTTTGATTTCTTCTTGTGGATCATTATCACGTGTAAGGATACAAATATCGCGATAAGGACGTCCTTTTTCGTGCTGTTTTAAAATATCGTGGGCCAAGATATCCAATCGATTTTGTGTATAAGCCTGTCGATTTTCACTATCTTCTTCGTTTGTGGTATATAGAAAACGAATCGGATATTGGGTGTTTTCCCCTTGATAAGATGCGCCAGGATGCGCAATATCTGCCTGTTCAAATTGATTGCCTAGTAACGGCCCATTCATGATCTTTTCATAAAAATCATTATTGAAAGCAATGATATTGGCATTGGAACGAAAATTCTGATCCATAATGATCAAGGTATCCTCTTTTGCTTTCATATGACTCTTCATAATTTCTGGACGAGCTTGACGGAATCCATAAATGGATTGTTTGACATCCCCTACGCGGAAGACATTATTTCCACGTTCGATCAAATGAATGATGCTTTCTTGCAGATCATTGGTATCTTGAAATTCATCCACTAAGATCATGTCATATTGTTTACAGACTTCTTCTTGGATCAAGGGATTTTCTAATAGCTGATGCGCAAACGTTTCCATATCTGAAAAGTCAATGATCTCCAATTGCTTTTTGATCTTGGCATATTCTTGTTGCGTAGCCTGTGCCAGATCACAAAACTCTAAAACAACAGCTTGGGTATCGAGATCATACGAATCAAATAAATATTGTGCAATGGCTTTTTCATGAAAAACCAGTGCTTTTTTATAGCGATCAAATTCATCTTTTGAAGTATGGGTCATTTTCTTTGAATAACGAAAATACCCATATTTCGCAAAATAAGCTAAAAAATGAGAACGCATGGATTCATAATCCATAGGCAATAAAGCGGCCAACGCTTCTTTCTTTTCTATTAAGCGATCATCACAATCTAAAGCAGAATCACATATTTCGATCATCGCCTGGATATGTTGATGAAAATAGGTCATGAACCACGATTCAATCTGTGGTTTCATGCGATTTTCTTTGATATCCGTAAACCATTGGATCGGATCTGGCTTGGCCCAAGCCATCGATATGGCTGTGTCCAATGCTTTTTGAAGATCGTTATCTTTGATATGCATGACCCAAATATAGTCATTCAAATGCGGCATGGACAGTGTTTCTTTGGCCTGTTGGAACGCTTGATCGAAGGCATGTTTTTTTTGGGCATCACTCGCAATCGAATTGGCCATTTTTAACGAAATGGGAATTTGATAATAATAATTTTGAACGAGGGATAAACAAAAACTATCGATCGTACAAATTTGGGCGGTTTCTAATAAAGCCAATTGATCACGAATATAAGCCGTCTGTTCTTGTTTTAATAATTCCTGACGAAGACGTTCTTTCATTTCACTGGCTGCATCATTGGTAAAAGTCATGGCCAAGATATGATTGATAGAAATATGATCTTTTGTGACCAATTGACACAAACGCTCAACCAACACACTGGTTTTTCCACTTCCTGCACTGGCTGAAACGAGAATATTGGATCCACGCAATTGGATGGCTTGTTGTTGCGCTTTCGTAAATGGCATACTTACTCCTCCTTGATGCGATCGGGTTTTTCCACGATCTGTGAAGATGTCCGACAAATCGAACGATACGGACAATAGGTGCAAGCTTCTTTGGAGGCCTCTGGCGCAATGGTTCCTGAACGAATATCTTGCACGATCGAGGTGATGATTTCTTCCCACATGGTCTTGATGTCCACAAAAGAAGGAATTTTGGTTTTACATTGAAACCAATGGGAATCATCATATAAAGTTAGATCTTGTTGATCAAAGACCCAACCTTGGATCCTTCCTTTTTTGAAATATTCCTCTTGGGCCGATGACAAAGAAGAAAGATCATAATTGTCTTTTTTTCGTTGATAATTAAGCTTGACACCTACTTGCGTTTCCATGGGCGATGTGAGTGAAACATAAAAGATACCAATGGGTACTTGATGCGTTTCTGCTTCTCTTTCGATCGCATAGGTTGGCAATTGTAAAGAAAGACCTTTCGTAAAGTTTTTCATGGTGATTTCTTTTTGAGCGGTTTTATAGTCAAAGATCACAAAGGCGCCTTTGGTTCCATCGACGCGATCAATAAAGCCATGGATCGCATAGGTATCGGTATCCAAATAAAATTCATGTTCGATTTCTTGTGGCTCCATATGCCATTGTTCTTCAAAAGGTCGTAATCGTTGTAGTAAATTGTGAAGTTGCCACTTGACTTCATTTTTTTGGTTTTGGATCCAATGTTGTTTGGCAGGGAAATGTTTTGTGATCCATTCGAATTGATCGTCCACAAGAGCATCTAGATCTTGATGAATGTAGTCTTTTCCATAGGTACGAATGGCTTCTTCTAATATTTTATGAAGCAAAGAACCACGAACCCGGATATCTGTCCAATCTTTGGCCTCTTTTACATACAAACCATATTGTAAAAAGTAACGAAAAGGACAATTCACAAAAGTCTCAAAACTCGATACCGAACCACGTACTTTCCCATTTTTGACAAATAAAGTTTCCGCCATTGTTTTCGATAACGTGTGGACGGGTCTTTCAAAATGACTGGGTTCCAACACATCGATAAACGTGGCCGTTCCTAACCAGTCATTGATTTCGACACTGGGCTCATACGCCTTCGATTGATAGTCTGTTTGAGGATAGGAAATATACAAGATGTCCGGTTGATCCAATCCTTTTCGTATCCTTTCTTTTTGGGTATCCAATCGATACGCTAGACTTGGCCAATTGGTTTTTGATACATAATCTTCATTAAAAATGCCACTTTCTTGACGCAAAGCTGGAAATGTCTTACTGTGCACATTTAGGAAGAATGTGATTTTTCGTAACGGACTGATATCTTGTCGAGGTCCAATCCAAACACCTTCTAAAGAAGTGGACTTTTGATCATTTCCTACATTTTGAATGGCATGATACAAAATATCCAGATCATCGATGGTGTGGATCTTGTCATAAGAGGCAAGGATCAATTCTTGGATGGCATTGAAAATATTGATGTTTTCTTGCGTAGGTGCATGCAACGATTGAATCAAGGTAGCCATTTTTTCGAAGTCATGTATCGAAAAATGGAGGTCATGGTCTTGTTCAAATTGTTGGGCTTTGGCTTTTACATGTTGATAATGGGCATAGGTATACGGATCGACAAATTCATTGGCTTCATAAAGATCCTCTCCTTGGTATCCCAATGCATACCAATCCAATACGTCTTTTTCTTTCGGAAAACAAACTTGGATCAAATGACACAAGGTATTCCTATCTTGGTGTTTGGCATGATCCAGACAAGCCAGCCATTGAGCTGGAATCAAAGAAGGATTGGACACTTTGGATAACGTATAAGGAAGCCGATACGTTTCTAACATTTGGATCAGAACGGCTTGATCTTTTGCGTCGTTTACCGCAATATATACATCATTGGCATCATACTTTTGATGAATGATTTCTTCGCAGATCCATTGTGCTTGTTTCCGATTGGTTGCCATGGTCACATAATGGGTTTCTGGTTGATCTTGTGATTCGATCCATTGTGCGCCATGATCCAATAGCACATCGATCCAATAGAAATCCGGATATTCTCTACGAAGAATGTACACATTGTGCAATTGTGGGATTTCAATGGTGGGAAAATGGATATCTTGACAGCGTTGAATGATTTCAAAAAGAGCTTTTTCTTTGGATGTTTCACAAGGAAAGGTATCCACTCCATACCAATGTGCTTGTTGGAGGAATTGAAACACTTGTTTTAAAAATTCAGGATCCTTTCGACTCGCATAAAAAGGATTGCTCGAGTCTAGTTCTTGAAGGTGTTCTTTGATTTGATAGATATATTCAATATCGGTTGGTTGCGGCTCACGCAAAAAGGATCGTACAAAGGTTTGTAGACTTAAGACTTGTAGGCCGATGTGATTTCCAATTTGTGCATACAAAGCCAAATGCATGGAGGCAGGGGCGATGATGGTTCCTTTTTCAGGGAAGTGCATGAAACATTCTCCTTTCAAAAAACAGGAGTTAGGACTCCTGTTCTAAAATATCATGGGCGACATAAACACCGGAAGCCGATGCATGGGATAAAGAATGTGTGACACCACTGCAATCGCCAATCACATACAATCCTTTATGACAGGTTTCCAAATGTTTATCTACCGTTACTTGCATATTATAGAATTTAACTTCAACACCATATAATAAAGTATCATCACTTGCTGTTGATGGACAGACTTTATCTAAGGCATAGATCATTTCAATGATATCATCCAATTGGCGTTTCGGAATGACCAATGAAAGATCGCCAGGCGTTGCTTTGAGGGTCGGACGAACAAAACCAGCTTGGATGCGATCAGGGGTACTTCTCTGACCACGAATCAGATCACCAAATCGTTGCACGATGACTCCACCACCCAGCATATTGGAAAGTTTCGCAATGTTTTCACCATATTGATTGCTTTGATGAAACGGTTGCGTAAAATGATTGGATACCAATAACGCGAAATTGGTATTTTCCGTAAATCGCTTGGGATCGGTGTAACTATGTCCGTTGACCGTGACAATGCCATTGGTGTTTTCATTGACCACCACACCATGGGGATTCATACAGAACGTACGTACCCGATCTTGGTAGGTTTTTGAACGATAGACAATCTTCGATTCATATAAATTATCCGTCAATTCACTGAAGGTATCGGCATTGAGTTCTACGCGAACGCCAATATCCACGCGATTGCTTCTAGTTTCGATGTCCAAATGGGAACAAATGGATTCCATCCACTTACTACCTGACCGACCGGTTGAAATGATACATCGAGATCCTTCATAGATGCCTTTGGATGTTTCAATTTGATAGCCCGATTCGAGATGATCCACTCGTGTGACATGTTCATAAAAATGAAATTCGACTTTGTCCTTCAATTGTTTGTATAAATTTTCTAAAACGATATAGTTGATATCCGTACCCAGATGTCGAACTTTAGCTTTTAAAAGATGCAAGTTATTTTGAAGACATTTTTTGGCAAGAACGGTATCAAAGTTATCATACAGCTTGGTTTTATCACCGCCATAAGTACAATTGATTTGATCGACATAGTCCATCAATTCAATGGCTTTTTCTTTTCCAATGTATTCGTATAAATTGCCACCAAATTCATTGGTGATATTGTATTTGCCATCACTAAAGGCGCCAGCCCCGCCAAATCCTGACATGATGGAACAAACCGGACAGTGCACACACGATTTGATCTTGTCGCCATCGATGGGACATTTTCTCTGGTTTAAAGGACCTCCGGTTTCAAAGAGTGCAATTTTCCAATGGGGACGATATTTGATCAATTCATAGGCAGAAAAGATACCACCTGGTCCTGCACCAATGATACATACATCATACATATAGACTTCCTCCTAAAGCAATTTGTGCCATGGTATCGAATGCCGTTTCGCGTTGTTGGGCCGTTGTTTCTTGATGGGTAACCAAAGAATCCGATACAGTACATAGACAAGCTGCTTTTTTACCGGTTACTTTCGCATTGTGAAAGAGGGCAAAACTTTCCATTTCTACCACTGCACATTGGTTTGCCAATGCACCAGAATCGATACCGGCCTCATAATAAAAAACATCACTGGAATGGAAACGACAAGGATGTAACCATTGATTTTGTTCGTTTGCGGCCTTTTTGAGGGCTTGGTTTATTTCTAGGGTTGGATATTGAATGCGATTCGCATCGTGGGATTGTTGTTGGGCATAGGTCGATCGTGACCAAGCAGAATCAGCCAGGATGACATCAAATAGATCCAATGAAGGAATCAAAGCGCCACAAGAACCAATCCGAATGATCGTATCAACATCATATTGCGTATAGAGTTCATAGGAATAAATGCCAATGCTAGGCATACCCATGCCAGACCCCATGATGGAAAGGGTTTGTCCTTGATAAAGACCGGTATATCCCAGCATATTTCGCACCGTATTGAAACAATGGATATCTGTTAAATAATGCGTTGCGATATATTTGGCCCGCAATGGATCACCGGGCATAAGCACAATTTTCGCAATTTCATCTTTCTTCGCTTGATTATGAGGTGTCATGAAATCACCGCCTTAACTTTAGAATACCATAAAACAATGATATAATCTAAACACATAGGAAGGGGATGACAGATGTGAAACAAGGAAAGATGATCATGTATATTCTGATTGGGAATTTCTTGGTCGCTTGTGGTACGACTTTTTTTATTTTGCCAAACAATATTTTAAATGGTGGTACAGCCGGTGTGGCTGTTGCCTTAAAACCATTGCTTCATATTGATACGGTATGGATGACCAATGCCCTTACGATTGGTCTATATATCGTAGGTGCCATCTTTTTAGGGAAGCGATTTGCGATGCGTTCCTTGATCTCCACGATCTGTTATCCGATTTTTATTATTTTGTTGAGTAAGTATGCAGATACCTTGCCTCGATCAACTTTCATCATGCCCGCTTATTTAGCTTCCATCTATTCCGGTGTCTTGTTGGGGGTTGGCCTGGGCTTGGTCTTTCGGGTCGAAGCCAGTACCGGAGGGATGGATGTACCCGCATTGATCTTGCACAAATATACCCAATTATCGAGTGGTGATGCAGTGATGATCGTGGATATTGCGACGGTGGCCTTAGGCATCTATACCTATGGCTTGGTGCCTGCCTTGATTGGGATCATGTCTGTTTATATTTCTGGGGCTGCAATCAATAAAACGATGACGTTGCGATCACAAGCTGCAAAAAATGTGATGATCATTTCCGATTTTTGGCAAGATATCAACGAAGTTTTGTTGGAAGAAGTCGATCGTGGCGTAACGATCCTCAAAGGACAGGGCGGATATACGGGAAGCCAACGACCCGTTTTGATGTGTGTGATCAACCAGAAACAATATCCAAAATTGGAACAAGCCGTTTTACATATCGATCCACATGCGTTTATCATCGTCAATGATGTGCAAGAAGTGAAGGGATATGGATTTAGTTATGAAGAAAATTCGTGAAATCATTGTCGTCGAAGGAAAAAATGATACAAATACTCTGCAATCTTATTTTGAATGCGATACCATTGAAACAGGTGGAGATCAAATCGTATCAACAACGATCGATCGGATCAAAGAAGCGCAAAAAGTACGCGGCGTGATTATTTTTACGGATCCCGATTCACCGGGAGAGCATATTCGACGTTGGATCAATGAACAAGTGCCTGGATGTAAAAATGCGTTTATCCCCAAAGATCAGGCAAAGACCCCGAAAAAAGTAGGGGTCGAACATGCGAATGGCCAAGCTTTGTGGATAGCCCTCTCGCATTGTGTGACTTTTGAAGAAGATGTGCATACCTTAGCCTGGCAAGATTTTATTGATCTCGGTCTAGTGGGGGATCAATCGTATCGTAATGCGGTTTGCGCAGCCTTTCACATTGGTCCTTGTAATGGCAAGACGTGTTTTAAACGGTTGAATGCGATGCATGTGACCAAAGCGCAAATAGAAAGGATAATGAAACATGAATGATCCCATTGCGACCATCAAGAAGACCAGGGCGATCCAAGAGAAATATCAAGTTTTCACCAAAAAAGTATATGGTCAAAATTTCATCATTGAACCACGCATCGTGGAAAAAATTGCCGATGCAGCCATTGCCGATCCGAAGGAACTCGTCATCGAGATTGGTCCGGGTATTGGCGCTTTGACCCAACAGTTATGTGCTCGTGCTCAACGTGTGATTGCGTATGAAATTGATCCCCGTATGCCCGAAATATTGACCAATGAGATCAATAGTCCCCATTTGGATGTGATCCTACAAGATTTTTTAAATGTGGATGTGGATGAAGAAATCAAAAAATATCGTAAGGATGATCAACCGGTTGTCTTTGCATCCAATTTGCCCTACTACATCACAACACCTATTTTATTTCAATTGTTCGAAGCGAAAGAACCGATTGAACGCATAACGGTCATGATGCAAAAAGAAGTCGGTCAACGTTTTATGGCCCAACCATCGGATAAAGAATACAATGCCTTGAGTGTCATTTGGCAATATAAATGCGATTGTCATAAAGTGATGGATGTATCGCGACATGTATTTTGGCCCAGTCCCAATGTGGATTCGGTCGTCCTACAATTTAATTTTCACCATCGATATCATCTTCCACATGAAAGCATTTTTCTTTCTATGGTAAAAGGATGTTTTGTACAACGACGAAAAACGATATATAATAATCTTCAAAGTTACTTAAACGATAAAGAATTGGCAAAAACATGTTTAGAAAATGCGGGGATTGCCTTACACACACGCGCACAACAATGTGCATTGAAAGATTTTATTCGACTCTATGAGGTAAATTATGAAAGTATATGCGCCAGCCAAAGTGAATCTAGCTCTGGATGTGATTGGAAAAAATAAACAGGGATATCATGATCTGGATATGATCATGGCGCCTGTATCCTTATACAATATTGTGGATATCACCCAAGCATCCCATACGCGGATCACTTGTACCAATGGATTGATTCCCGATGATAATGCAACCAAAAAAATGGTCCAAGTCTTGAAGGATCGTTATGATATATCGGATTATGACATTTCGATTGAAGAACATATTCCGATGCAAGCAGGTCTTGCGGGAGCGAGTGCGAATGCCGCCGCCGTCTTAAAAGCCATCAATGATATTGATGGTCTCCAATTATCGATTGAGGAAATGATTGCCTTAGGCAAACTGGTTGGTGCCGATGTGCCTTTTTGTGTTGTGAACAAATATGCACGGGTCCAAGGCATTGGTGAGAAAATACGCAAGATGGCCTGTGATTGGAAATTTCCGATTTTATTGGTGAAACCGGAACAAGGCGTATCCACTCCAGAAGCTTTTGCGACATGGCATTTATTGGAGCCCTTACATCCGAATTTGGATATTTTAGAAAAGGCTTTGGTGGATCAAGACTTACTCTTTTATGTGAAACATATGGAAAATGCGTTGCAGCCAGCTGCTTTTCAATTGGTTCCTGCCTTAAAAGATCTTAAAAAAGAAATGGAAACCTTTGAACTTTGTGTCATGATGACCGGTTCTGGATCGACCATGATGGGATTTGGCAGCAAAGAAAACTTGGTCTTAGCACAAAAAGAATTGGCAAAAAAATATCCGTTTGTCAAGATCGTGACGGTAGGATAGGTGTTGGATATGACATATGCATTTTTACGATATTTTGTATTTATTCTATGTTTTGGCTTGAGCTTTTATGCCTTAAGCGGGATGCAATTTGATAAATTTTGTTCAGTAAAAGAGCCACGCAAAGCGGTGGTATTGCTTTTCTTATTGTCTTTTGTGTTGGCTTATTTAGAAAGTGAAGCTGTCTTACAATTGACAATTTATAATGGATTTGGAGGATGATGAAGATGTTTGATCACTGGTATGCGATGGATCTTGGTGGCACCACATGCCGTTTCTTTGATTTTGTGAAAGAGGAAACTGTTTCGTTTCCGTCTTGTATCGCAACCAAAGACGACCAAATCATCGCAATTGGAAAAGAAGCGCTTTCCCATGCTTATACAGATACCATCAAATACCCTTTTGATCATGGTCAATTGTATACTTCGATCACCCCATTGGTGAAAGCTGGCCTGGATCAGTTGGGTGCTAGTCATAGTCTTTTGCATCCTTCTGCACTGGTTGTCGTACCCACCGATGCGACCGATGATCAATTGGATGTATGGCAAACCCAGATCTTAGCGGCTGGCATTCAAAAGATCTCGTTTTTGAATGTCATGGATGCCCTACAAACGGAAGAGCCAACCATGATCATACATGCAGGACATACCTATACCGAAATGGGTATCTATGCCCATCAACAACAATTTACGCATCAAACCATCTATTTTGCGGGGAAACAAATCGAGGAAACGATCATCCAGGATATTCAAAAGAAATATGGTTGTTCCATTACGATCGAGGATGCGCATGCTTTGAAAGAAGCGGCCAGTGAAGCATTATGGAAAGGTAAAAATGCGCGGTTGCGTTGTAACGCCAAAAATGCGCAGGGACAATATGGTTTGATCGAAGTGCGGGCTTTGGATTTGTGGCCTTGTATGAAAAGTGTCATTGATCAAATCATGTTGTGGTCAAAACAGTGTTTAGAAAAAGTATCTGTGGATCTTAAAGAAAGCATTCATAAAAATGGCATCTTATTGAGTGGAGGGTTGGCGTATTGTTTTGGACTTCGTCAAACCTTGGAACAAGCATTGAACGATCCTGTGATCGTTACGCAAACCCCGGATATGGATCTTATGGAAAATATGAAAGGGTGGAAATAGTGTGAATTGGAGCATGATCGTCATCCCTTTTTTGATTTCCTGTGGATTGACGCCATTGATCAAAACGTATTCGATATGGGCCAAGGCCTATGCGAAAGAAAATAATCGAACGGTCCATCATGGAATCATTTCCCGAATTGGGGGGATCGCGATATATTGTGCTTTTTTGATCACGGTCACTATCACCATGAATCCCGATCAAGCTTTGATGGGCATCATCTATGGTGGAAGCATCCTGTTTTTTACCGGATTGGTGGATGATCTGATCGATATTCGGCCACCTGTCAAATTATTTTTTCAATTGGTGGCAGCCATCGTATTGATCATCAATGGTGTAAGTGTCGATGTGATCCATTTACCCTTTGGCATCGTAATCAACAATGCGATTATTTCCACTGTATTTACCATCATTTGGGTGGCAGGTATCACCAATTCCATCAATTTGATCGATGGCCTAGACGGTTTGGCTGGCGGCATGTCAGTGATCATGTTGGTTGTCATTGCTTCTATGGCATGGATGGAACGACGTTTGGATGTAGCCATGTTGTCGTTTATCTTAGCAGCCAGTACCGGTGGCTTTTTGATTTATAATGCACATCCAGCCAGTATTTTTATGGGCGATTGTGGCTCTTTATTTTTGGGCTTTATGATTTCTGCCATCTCTTTATTAGGCTTTAAAGGCTCGACCATTGTGACATTGGCCTTGCCTATGTTGTTGTTGATGATCCCCATCATTGATACCCTCAGTGCAATCTTACGACGTACAATCAAAGGAATGAAATTCATGCAGGCGGATAAAAGTCATATTCATCATTTATTGATGGCACAATTTGGTCATACCAAAACGGTCATCATCATGTGTGGCTTGACGGCTTTGTTTGGAATGTGTGCCTATGTATATTTATTCAACACCAAAATCGGTTTTGCGGTCATGTTGTTTTTATTGTTAGGCGTGGAGATCTTTATCGAAAAGAGTGCGATGATTTCGGAGCATTTTCATCCTTTAATGAGTTTATATGATAAAATTCGTAAAAAATTGAAATTTTCTCGTGAATCTTCATGATATCTTCACTTTCCTTTGATTGAATAGGCATATGCAAGCAAAGGATTGGTTGGTTTCCAAACGATATGATCAGTTGGATGAATTGTGGAAAGAAGCGCAAGCACGCGAAAAAGAAATGTTAGAAACATTGTCTTCGCAAGAAGCGTATGCGTATTTGGTTTCAAAACTCAATTGGTGTGATCGCAAACAAATTTCCAGTTGTCTTGAATTAGGGGTACATATTCGCATTGGCGATATTTGTTTTGTGGAATATGGATCGGCTTATTTATGTGAGATTGGGTATCAACATTTTGGTTTGATCTTATCGATCGTGCATCATAAAGCTTTGATCGTACCCATCAGTGGAAGTGAATCGGCGTATCGACATGCCATGCATAAAAAACATGTCATGCGCTTGGGGCGCGTACCAGGAATGAATAAGGTTTCGGTCTTGTATCTGAATGATGCGAAATGGATCAATACGGTTCGCATCATTGATGTCAAAGCCCATTTAGATAGTGATTCTTCTTTGTTTATGGAAATTAATAAAAGGATCAAAGAAATGTTGTAAGTGGAAAATCTGTGGGATTTGATATCTTTCTTTATTGGGGTGAAGGGTTTAAAATCTACTTATGAAAATTATCGTAGCATGTTCGGGTGGACCGGACAGTATGGCTTTATTGGATCAATTGCGAAAGAAGGAATATGCGATCTGTGTCGCCCATGTCAATTATCATCAACGTCCAAGTGCCAATCGGGATGAGATGATCGTGAAAACTTATTGTGATCAATATCATTTGGCATTTCGTTCTATAGCGCCCAAATGGACACATCATGGTAACTTTCAGGCATGGGCTCGACAAGTTCGTTATGACTTCTTTTTTTCTTATGCGAAAGAAATGGAAACGACCGATATTTATATTGCCCATCAGTTGGATGATGTATTAGAAACTTATATTTTTCAAAAGCAGCATCATCGCATTCCCCAAACCTATGGATTGGCTTCGGTCTCGTATCAACATGGATTTCGTATTCTTCGACCGTTGTTGTCCTATACAAAGGCGGAGCTGCAACAATATTGTGATGAAAACCATGTTCCTTATGGCATCGATGAATCCAATTTGACCGATCATTATACACGAAATGTTATTCGTCATCATGTATTGGATGGTTATACCCCTACGCAAAAACAAGCCTTGCTGCAAGAAATCCATAAGCAAAATGAACAGTTATCCAAAAAACGGATATGGGCCAAGCAACAATTGGCTTCTTTGGATTGGTTAGAAGATCCGCAAGCTTGGTTCATTTTAGATGTGTATTTATATGAACACACAAATAAGCACTACGCAAAAAGCTTTTTGGACGATATGGTCAAACAGTTGCATGCACCCTGTGTGATCGATCTAGGGGATCATGAATTGGAACGATGGCAAGATCAATTGTATTGTATGAAAAAAGAAACCTTTGAACCCGTCCAATTGCATCAATTGAAATATGGTGATTTTAAAGGGTTTGCCTTGAATACATCCGGCACGACCATGGAGGCTGTTACCATCGCACCATCTGATTTTCCCATCACGATTCGTTTAGTGCAGCCAGGCGATCATATCCAGATGCGATTTGGGACCAAAAAGGTTTCACGGTTTTTTGTGGATCGTAAAGTTCCTCGATTGGTTCGAAAACGTTGGTTGATCATTGAAAATTGTCAGAAACAAGTGATTTTTGTGCCAAAAATGGGATGTGATCGAAATCATTATAGTGCCAAACCAAATGTGTTTATGGTACAATATACTCTACTTAAGGAGAATGCGAAATGATACAAGATGATGTCGCTAAAGTGTTAGTGAGTGAAGCAGAAATAGAAAATAAATGCAAAGAATTAGCGCAACAGATTGAAGCCGATTATGTGAAAAAGGGACAAGTACCCATTATCGTGGGTTTATTAAAGGGTAGTGTGCCTTTTATGGCTGAATTGATCAAATATTTTACTTTTGATTGTGAAATTGATTTTATGAAAGTCAGTTCTTACGAAGGAACACGTTCGATTGGGGATGTGCGTATCGATATGGATATGACACTTTCTACCAAAGGACGTCCGATCCTTTTAGTAGAAGATATCATTGATACCGGTCGTACCTTGGTTTCTGTGAAAAAGATGTTCAAAAATAAAGGCGCAACGGATGTAAAAGTTGTTTCCTTATTGGATAAACCAAGTCGTCGTACATTTGATATCAATGCGGATTATGTGGGTTTTTCGGTTCCCGATGAATTCGTTGTGGGTTATGGTTTGGACTATAATCAAAAATATCGAAATTTACCATTTATTGGTGTATTGAAACCAGAAATCTACGAAGATTAAGGGGGCTCATTATGAAGAGAAATTGGCTTAATTATTTGCCAACGATTTTTGTGATTTGTATAATCGTCAGTTTATTGGCATATAACGTACAAGGCAATACCGTACAAATGAATTATACCCAATTTGAATCATTGAGTAAGCATGCAACATTTGATGATTCGAGCTTGGATATCAATGATACGGTGATCAAAGTATCCGGTACGTATGATGACACCAACAAAAAAGGGAATGATCCAGTAGAATATAGTGTCATTGTTCCGAATACTGATGAAAATATCCAATGGTTAAAAGAGAAATTATCGAAAGATGGTGGCAGCATTACGATCAGTGATCCACATTCTGGTGATATATGGGTCAATTTATTGGCACAATTTTTGCCATTTTTGATCGTTGCGATCTTCTTCTACTACATGTTTAGCCGAATGGGCGGTGGTGGCTCACAAAATAAGGCGTTTGAATTTGCGAAGTCACGGGCCAATATGGAACAAAATGTAAAGACACGTTTTAAAGATGTGGCTGGTTGTGAAGAAGAAAAAGAAGAAGTAAAAGAAGTCATTGATTATTTACGTTCACCCAAGAAATTTACCGATATGGGTGCTCATATTCCAAAGGGCATCTTGATGGTGGGGCCACCTGGAACCGGTAAAACATTATTGGCCAAAGCCGTAGCTGGTGAAGCCAATGTCCCATTTTTCTCGATTTCTGGTTCGGATTTCGTGGAAATGTTTGTCGGTACGGGTGCGAGTCGTGTTCGTGATATGTTCAAGAATGCACAAAAAGCAGCTCCATGTATCATTTTTATTGATGAAATCGATGCGGTAGGTCGTCAGCGTGGTGCCGGTATGGGCGGCGGCAATGACGAACGTGAACAAACATTGAACCAGTTATTGGTGGAAATGGATGGTATGACCGATAATAGCGGTATAGTCGTTATTGCTGCTACAAACCGTCCCGATATCTTAGACCCTGCATTATTGCGTAGTGGTCGTTTTGATCGTCGTATCACCGTAACATTACCAGATATCAAAGGTCGTGAAGAAATTCTAAAGGTACATGCCCGCAATAAGAAATTAGCGCCGGATGTTTCTTTACATAATTTAGCGCAGCGTTGTCCTGGTTTTTCTGGTGCGGATCTTGCCAATGTATTAAATGAAGGAGCCATCTTAGCCGTTCGTAATAAAGAACATCAAATTACGATGGATGATCTAGATGAAGCCATCGATCGTGTCATGATGGGTCCAGCAAAGAAATCCAAGAAATACAATACAATGGATAAGAAATTGGTTGCGTATCATGAGGCAGGGCATGCCGTCATTGGTTTGAAGTTAGAAGATGCTGAAAAGGTGCAAAAAGTAACGATCATTCCGCGTGGTGAAGCCGGTGGTTATAACTTGATGACACCAAAAGAAGAAAAATATTTCCATCGTAAGAGTGAATTATTAGCCCAAATTACTGGTTTATTGGGTGGTCGTACGGCCGAAGAATTGGTGTTTGGTGAAGTGAGTGCCGGTGCTGTCAACGATATCGAACAATTGACCAAATTGGCAAAAAATATGGTTCGTGTCTATGGTATGTCGAGTTTAGGACCAATCCAATATGCCGATCCACAAGGAAATGTGTTCTTAGGACGTGATTATACCCAAGGTGGATCTTATTCCGAAGGCGTTGCTGGTGAAATTGATAAAGAAGTTCGTAGTATCGTGCATCAATGTGAAGTACAATGTCGCAAGATCCTAACGGAAAATCGAGATTTATTGGATCTGATCGCAAAGAACTTGTATGAACATGAAACATTGACCAATGAAGAAATCATGAATTTGATGAAATTTGGAGAATTAAAAGATCCAAATCAAGAGCCAGAAGAGCCAACTTTACCTCCGGTTCCGGATCAGACAGAACCAGAAAAAGAAGATAGTGAAGAACCAAAAGGCATCGATCAAAAAGATATAGACGATGCGTTCAATGAGCTCACAAAACGAAAAGATTAGACGCCTTATGCGTCTTTTCTTTTATAGAAGGGATATGTATATGAAAGATCAATTATTAAAGGCATTGGTATGTCAAGGACGAGTACGTCTTTATATCGCAAGAACAACGGATCTAGTGCAAGAAGCACGCAATCGTTTTGATTTATATCCATGTGCATCTGCTGCTTTAGGAAGGACCTTGTCGGTAGGTACGATGATGGGTTCTATGTTGAAAAGTGATCAGGAAATGTTGACGATCACCATCAATGGTCATGGTCCCATTGGTACAGTCATGGTGGATGCTTATGCGAATGGGAATGTACGTGGTTTTGTTTCGAATCCACATGTTCCGACACAAAAGAAAGAGGATGGCCATTTGGATGTTGGTGGAGCCGTCGGTACGAATGGTACCTTGACGGTCACAAAAGATCTACATATGGAAGAAAATTGGACCGGTACGGTTGCTTTACAGTCAGGAGAGATTGGTGAGGATTTTGCGTATTATTTCACGTTAAGTGAGCAAATTCCTACGGCTGTCGATGTCGGTGTATTGGTTGGTGCGGATCATCATATTATTTCGAGTGGAGCTATGATCATTCAAATGTTACCGGATGCCACCGAAACGGATATTGCGATTTGTGAACACGTCTTGCAGGGATTAAAACCAATGTCACAAATCATGCAAGAATACGATGATTCCAGTTTGGAACAATTGGCCATCGACATGTTTGAGGATGTGCAGATCCTTGGTACACAGGATATCCAATATTGGTGTCCTTGTTCGAAAACGCGAATGGCACGGGCTTTATCGACCATTGCCGATCACGATCTAGAAGCTCTGATCCATGAAGATCATGGGGCTGAAGTGACTTGTAACTTTTGTAATGAAGTCTACCAATTTAGTGAACAAGAATTGGTTGATATTTTGGAGATGAAACATGCCACACGTAGTTAAAATTGGGGATGTGACATTAAAAAATAATGTGGTAGTGGCCCCGATGGCCGGCATTTCCAATATTGCTTTTCGTAAAATCAGCAAAGCATTGGGTGCGGGTTTGGTCTGCAATGAAATGGTGAGCGATAAGGCATTGTTTTATGGTTCAAAGAAAACCGAAGCAATGTGCATTTGTGATGAAAACGAACATCCAGTTAGTTTTCAATTGTTTGGTCATGATATCGAATCCGTGGTCTATGCAGGAAAATATCTAGACCAACAAACGGATTGTGACATCATTGACTTCAATATGGGGTGTCCGGTCAATAAGGTCATAAAAGCTCGTGCGGGGGCGTATTTGATGAAAGATATCGATTATGCCAAAGAATTGATGGATGCGCTTGTGCATGCGGTCCATAAACCTGTGAGTGTGAAAATGCGCATTGGTTTTGATCAAGAACATATCAATTGTGTAGCTCTTGCCCAAGCATTGGAATCGGTGGGGGTACAAGCTATTGCACTGCATGGGCGTACGCGATCTCAAATGTATGAAGGAAAAGCTCAATGGGAATATATTCAAGCCGTCAAAGAAGCTGTGTCGATTCCCGTGATTGGCAATGGGGATGTGCGTAGTGTGCAAGATTATTGGGATATACAAAAACAAACTGGCTGTGATGCTGTCATGATTGGTCGTGGGATCGTGGGCAACCCTTTTTTGATCCAAGATTGTGTGAATGGAAAAGAAGCAGAGCATACCTACGCACAACGGATGGATATGTGTTGGCAACATGCCACCTTATTGGCGGCCTATAAAGGTGAAAAGGCAGCCATACGTGAAATGCGTGGTTTAGCGAGTTGGTATTTTAAGGGGTTGCCAAATTCTCATGGTTTTAAAGATCGTTGTTCGAAGATGCAAAGTTTAGAGGATCTCCATGCGATTTTAGAGGCTTATCAATCTTGAATACGCTTACATGAATTTTTTTAAAAAAATAGTTGCATAAGGCAGATAGATTTGATAATATAACTGAGCACGCGAAAGCGTGACGATCTTTGAAAACTGAACAGGAAACCAAGAAACACGTCAATTTCGAGAAAGAAACAAACGATGTCAGGAACATC
>NZ_JALBUS010000022.1:0-34573 GCF_033971885.1 Absicoccus intestinalis
GAACAAATGAAAACACCAATGGACTGTTAAGAGAATTCTATCCGAAAGGAATGGACCTATCACTTGTCGATGAAGATGAGCTAAAGCATAATCTTGAACTGATGAATAATCGGCCACGAAAGTGCCTGGCTATAAGACACCAAATGAAGTTATGAACGAAACAGACTCACATACATCGTGTTGCACTTAATTTGACAATTCATCATGCAAAAAAAGAAGACCGAGGTCTTCTAGATCATGAGATATAGTATGGCGATCATGTGGCAAATTGAAGCAAACACAATGAACAAATGCCAAATGAAATGAAAATATTTTTTTTCTGGATGAGAGTAAAATACAGCACCAATCGAGTACATCACACCGCCCAATAAGATCATTCCAAAAAAGGCAGGTGATGCTTTTTGTAAAAGGGTTGGCAACATGATCACAGCTAACCATCCCATGACCATATAAATTGTCATAGATAATTTCATATGCGCTTTATTTGAGATGGCTTTTAATAATATACCAGCCAGAGCCATGATCCATTCAATAAGCAAGATCATATAACCAAGTGTGTTGTCCAATAAGACCATACAAACTGGTGTATAGGTACCGGCAATAGCCAATAAGATCATGATATGGTCTAATTTTCGGAATACATATTTATAAGGCGTATCATAGGGAGCAATATGATACAGACTGGACCCAAGAAACATCAGGAATAAACAAATTATAAAAATGCTTGTACTGATTGCATATCTTGATCCACCAATGGTATAGGAACGAATGGCATAATAAGGTAGAGCACCTAATAATAAGATCCACATGACGCCATGACTGATGGCATTAGCGGTTTCTTCACCAAAGGATAGTTTAAAAGGATGTGCCATGTCATTACTTTTTTGTTGCATATTCTCACCTTCATGAGTATTGTAAATAATCTAGGAATAAAAGTCAACATATCTAGTATTTAAAACTAGATAATAAAGCATTAGAAATTCTATAGCGAACCAACTGGAGATAGTGTATAATGATATCGTTTGGAGTGTATGCCCATGTTTTTAAAACGAATTGAACTACAAGGATTTAAGAGCTTTGCGGATAAAACCGTCATTCAATTTGATCATGACATTACCGGAATTGTTGGTCCCAATGGTTGTGGAAAAAGCAATATCAATGATGCGATCCGTTGGGTCTTAGGTGAGCAAAGCATCAAATCACTTCGTTCCGGCAGTAGTATGTCGGATATTATTTTTTCTGGTAGTGAGTATCGCAAACCAGTCAATCTAGCCAAAGTATCTTTGGTTTTTGATAATACACAACATATTTTTGATTCCAACTTTGAAGAAATTGAAATCACACGACAATTGGAAAGGGCAAATAATGAAGCGAGTTACTTTATTAATAAGGCCCCCTGTCGATTGAAGGATATCAATGATCTTGTGATGGATACAGGATTGGGACGGGATTCTTTGAGCATTATCACCCAAGGGAATATTTCGGCTTTTGCGGATGCGAAACCAGAAGAACGCCGTTCATTGTTTGAAGAAGCAGCTGGTGTAGCTAAATATAAGAAAAGAAAACAAGTTTCTTTGCGTAAACTCGAAAAGACAAAAGATAATTTGGATCGCGTTCAAGATATCATGGATGAAATTGAACATCAGTTAATTCCCTTAAAACGACAGGCCGATAAAGCACAAAAATATCTATCGTATCGTGATTCATTATCAAAAATTGAAATCAATGTGCTTGTCCATGAGATTGGTACGTACCATGAGGAATTGGCATCGTTAAAGTCACAAATGAGCCGAAAACAATCGAATCTGATTTCCTATGATACGCAATTGACAAATTTGGATGAAGAAATTGATGCAGCTCGGAAACAAATGTATCAATTGGATGCGACAATACATACTTTACAAGGGGAATATACCCAAGCCATGAATCAATCGGTACAACTGGAAAAACGTAAGATTGAATTGGATGAAAAAAGAAAGTATGCTTTATCACAAGCCAATCAAGAGGAACGAAAACAGCAATTGGAACAAATCATTGCCGAAGCGCGTTATGAATATGAAGATCGAAAATCGCGTTTGGAAGCGATGCAAACACAATATGTGCAGTTGCAAAAGAAGCAGGAACAAACAAGGAAAGATTTGTATCATATGGCTTCACAAAGGGAACAAGCCAATCGTTTGTATCAGCAGTTGTTGAATCGTCAGCAAATCATAAAGAATATGTTGGCTCAACCCTATCAGCATCAGGCTGGGGTTCGTGCTATCGTAGCGGCAAGATCTTCTTTATCGGGCATTGAAGGTGTTGTATCTGAATTATTGATTGCAAAAGATCAGATGGGACAAGCCATTCAAGCCGCTTTGGGTGGAACCATGTATCAAATTGTTACCGATAATGAAGTGAGTGCTCGCCAAGCCATTGGTTTTTTGAAACGAAATCGCTCAGGAAGAGCCACTTTTCTGCCAATGACTGTATGTAAACCACGACCAATCAACGAACAACAACAATTTATTGCTACGTCTTGTGAAGGTTTTATTGATTTTGCGAATGGGTGTGTACAATGCGATGCACGCTATGAAAGGGTCCGCGATTACTTATTAGGTCATGTCATTGTCATGGATACATTGGAGAATGCCAATGAATGTGCGAAACGACTCAATCATCGTGTAAAAATTGTTACCTTAGATGGTGAAATTGTTCATCCAGGTGGTTCAATGACGGGTGGACGAGGAAAGAATCAAAGTTCTCCGGTTACTTGGAAGCAAGAGATGACAACGATCACGCAGCAATTAAAAAAAGCGAAAGTTGAACTGGATGAACTTGTTCGCGATGAAAATAAATACAAACAAACCGATGAAGAGTATAGCGAATCCATTGTGGATCTGAAAGTCTCTTTGGGAAAATTAGAAAATGTCTATGAGGTAAAAAAACAAAAATATGAATCTTTAAAAGATGAATATCGACAATTGGGTGATTTAGATGAAGAAGCTAGCCATGGATTGGAAGATGAATTGGTCATCGAAACATCGAAAATGCATGCGCAAATTGATTCATTAACGGAACAGATGCAAACACAAAGGCAGCGTCGCTATCAAATCGGACAACAAGTGGAAGAAAAAGAAAATGATGTTCGCAAGATTCGTCGGTGGATGAATGCTTTACAAAGTGAAATTCATCAATTGGATGTGGAACAGACCAAGCGACAAACGCAAATGGATAATGATTTGATGCGGTTAAATACGGATTACCAAATGACGTATGAATTCGCCAAAAGTCAATATGAAGATCATTCAATGGACATGGAAGAAGCCAAAGATGAGGTGATTCGCTTACGTCAAAAGATCAATGGTCTAGGGAATGTGAATCTGGATGCACCACAAGAATATGCAGAGTTATCGGAACGATTTACTTTCATGACCAAACAAAAAGAAGATCTAGAAAATGCGTCCCAACAAATTTTAGATGCCATCGCAGAAATGGATCAAACGGTGATCGAGAAATTTACCAATATGTTTCATAAGATCAACAATGAATTGGATGATGTTTTTAAAGCTTTATTTGGTGGTGGTCATGCGCAATTGACCATGGTCGATCCCGATGATGTATTGCACACAGGTATTGATATTGATGTACAGCCACCTGGTAAAATGGTCAAAAATATCCAGACATTCTCTGGTGGTGAAAAAGCGTTGATCGCAATCAGTGTGTTGTTTTCTATTTTAAGAGCAAGAACCATGCCATTGTGTATTTTTGATGAAGTCGAAGCAGCTTTGGATCAAGCCAATGTGGAACGATTTGCGAAATATTTAGATCGTTTTCGTGGACAGAGTCAATTTATTGTTGTGACGCACCGTCCCGGTACAATGGAACAATGTGATACTTTATATGGTGTGACCATGCAAAAGGATGGTGTATCGCAGTTGTTGAAAGTAGAATTACGAGATGCAGTACATATTGTAGAGAAGGAGGAAGATAGGAATGGCAATCTTTCAATCGATCAGAGATAAATTTAGTAAAAGCGATGATAAGGACAAATATCTGCAAGGATTGGATAAGTCACGTCGTAGTTTTGGAGATCGCATTCGTGCGTTATCGAATAACTTCCATGGTATCGATGATGATTTGTTGGAAGAACTGATGGTGATCTTATTAGAAGGGGATGTAGGCATTCAAACGGCTCAAAAAATTGTGGATTCGTTCGAAGAACACAGCAATGAGTTAAAGAACTTTGATTCAATGGAAGATTATTTTATCTATATCCTCTATGAATTTTATGATGATGTACCTGAAGAATATATTCATTTTAATCCAGATGGACCTACGGTCATATTAATGGTTGGTGTCAATGGTTCGGGAAAGACAACGACCAGTGCTAAGCTTTTACAATTGTATCAATCGTTGGGTAAAAAGGTAGCTGTGGCAGCAGCCGATACGTTCCGTGCCGGAGCCATCGATCAAATCGATACATGGGCAAAACGGATTGGTGTTCCTTGTATCAAAGGAAAACCGGGCCAGGATCCAAGCAGTGTTTTGGTCGATGCTTGTCGTTATGCCAAAGAAAATGGTATCGATATTTTGATTGGTGATACGGCTGGCCGTCTTCAAAACAAAAAAAATTTAATGAAAGAGTTAGAAAAAATGACGCGTGTCATTGGTCGTGAAATTGAGGGGGCACCACAAGAAGTATGGTTGGTCTTGGATGCAACGACCGGGCAAAATGGCATCAGTCAAGCACAAGTATTTTTAGATGCAACCCATGTAACGGGAATTGTTCTGACGAAGATGGATGGAACAGCAAAAGGTGGTGTGGTACTGTCCATTCATGATATGCTGCATCTTCCGGTTCGTTTTTTAGGTTTGGGTGAAAAACCAGAAGATTTGCGACCATTCGATGTGGCTAGTTATATCATGGGCATGACCAAAGGAATGAATCTTCATGATTGATCATGTGCAAGCCAATGAATACCTGGATATTTATGGTCCATTACTGACCCAACGGCAACAAGATATCTTATCTTTATATTATGGTGACGATCTTTCTTATACGGAAATTAGTGAAGAACTAGGGATTAGCCGAGCTGGAGTCATGGATGCTGTCCATCGCGCAAGTGCGCAATTGGAAAAATATGAACAAGTGATTGGATATGTTCAAAAAAAACATAAAATCATACAATTATGTCAAGAAAAAAAGTATAATGAAATAACAAATGTATTTTAGGAGGAAAACAATGTCTACAATCGTAATGAGTGTAAATGCTGGCAGCACTTCTTTGAAATTTCAAGTCTTTCAAATGCCAGAAGAAATCGTTTTAGCGTCAGGAAATATCGAAAGAATTGGATTGGAAGATTCTATTTTCGGCATGAAATTGAAAGGTGAATCGGAAAAGATCAAAAAAGTTTTGCCAATTAAAGATCATAGCGTGGCGGTTGAGCAATTAATGGATGCTCTGATCGAATATAAAATTGTCAATCATTTAACGGATATCAAGGCAGTAGGACATCGTGTTGTACATGGGGGTGAATATTTTTCACATTCTGTTCCAGTGGATGAATGGTCAGAAAGTAAAGTCGAAGAGCTGTGTGAGTTAGCACCTCTTCATAATCCAGGTGCACTTGTTGGTTTGCGCTCATTACGAAAAGCATTACCGGATGCCAAACATTGTTTCTCATTTGATACTGCCTTTTTCCAAACGATGCCAGAGGAAAACTATATTTATCCTATCCCATATGAATATTATGAAAAAGATCATATTCGGCGATATGGTGCTCATGGAATTTCCCATGAATATTTAACCAAACGATTAGCGGAAATTGAAGGAAAACCCGTGGATCAAATGAATATCATTACGTGTCACTTAGGTGGTGGCGCAAGTATTGTTGCGGTACGCAACGGAAAAGCATTTAAAGTATCGATGGGATTCACCCCATTAGGTGGTATCATGATGGGTACACGTTGCGGTGATATTGACCCTGCTATCGTTGTTTATTTGATGCGTAAATATCATTATACAGCCGAAGAATTGGATACGATCTTAAACAAAAAATCAGGCCTATTGGGCGTAAGTGGTATTTCCAGTGATATGCGTGATGTCATTGAAGCTAGTGCAAAAGGAAATCAACGCGCTATCTTGACATTTTCTATCTATGTATCTCGGGTCGTCGAACAAATTGCTGGATATTATGGTTTGATGGGCGGTGCGGATGCGATCGTGTTTAGTGCCGGTGTTGGTGAAAATAATGACATCATCCGCCAAGAAGTATGTGATCGTTTAAAATGCATGGGAGTCAAAGTACCAGCGGATAATAACTTCTATATTCGTGGTGAGGAAGCAAAATTAAGTTCGGATGATTCGAAAGTAGATGTTTGGTTAATTCCAACGAATGAAGAATTGGTCATTGCTCGCGATGCATATAAGATCTATACCAATGATAAATAAGATCATTGACACAATTGCTTCCTACGATAAAATTGCGCTTTTTCGACATGAGTATCCCGATATGGATGCGATCGGTTCACAACTGGGATTAAAAGCCATTCTTCAAGCGCAATATCCAAATAAAGATGTGCGTGCTTTGGGGGGAATGAGTGAGGCAGCCAGTTATTTTGTTGATGAAATGGATCATGTATCCGATGATTGGTTGGATGGGGCCCTTGCCATTATTTTGGATACTTCCAATGCCGCTCGTGTGGATGATCAGCGTTATACATTGGCTACGACATCGATTCGTATTGATCATCATGTTCCTATCGAACATTTTTGTGAATTGGAATATATTGATGAAAAAGCGACCGCTACGTGTGAACTATTGGCGCTTGCTTTGAATGCCTTGGATATCCGTATCCCAAAGATGGCGGCACAAATGCTTTATAGTGGCTTGATTGCGGATTCCATTCGATTTACCATTGGCACCGTGCGCCCCGAGACCATGCAAGCTGCTGGCTATTTGATTGGCCAAGGCGTAGATGTCATTCAATGCGAAGAAGATAATTTTGCGACCAATTATCCCAATTATGTCTATGAAACAAAAGTGCGAGAAAAAGCGATGCGAAAAGGCGATGCATTGGTTGCTATCATGGAACCAGAAGACTATGCACCCATGACTTTTTCTCAAGCAAAAGAAAAAGTTTATGTGTTAGCCGGTATTCGTGAAATCTCATGTTGGGGATTGTTTACGCGTATGGAAGATGGTATTCATTATGCGGCATCGTTGCGTTCGAAAAGAAAAGATGTACGTCAAATTGCGATGGCTTATCATGGTGGTGGTCATATCTGTGCGGCTGGCATTAAAAATCTAGAGCGCGAACAAGTCGACGCAATCATTGATCAATTAAAAAAACTCAGTTTAGAATAGGGCACCTTGTGTGCCCCTTTTTTGAAAAGTGCTTGCCAAATAAAGGGAAAGATTGTAAGATTAAAAGGCACATTGGGGTATAGCCAAGCGGTAAGGCAGCAGACTCTGAATCTGCCATTTCACTGGTTCGAATCCAGTTACCCCAGCCACTTTACAAGGAACCGAGTCCATTGGCTCGGTATTTTTTATAAAGGAGTTTTGGTTATTATGTTTCAACTGAATACATGGATAGAAAAAGGAATCACGATATTGATCATCCTTGTCGTAGGATGGATCGTCTCACGTTTTGTGAAATCATTGATCTTGCGCTTGACAGGGAAAAGCCCCGATCAAGGGGCCGTCACTTTTCTGGCTTCGGCAACGTCTTTATTAATCAAGATCATGGTCATTGTCATGATCCTTGAACAATTAGGGGTCAATTCAAATGTGATCGTTGGGGCTTTTTCAGCTTGTACATTAGGTATATCACTGGCGTTGCGATCCAATATGGCCGATGTTGCTGGAGGTATGCAGATCATTTTTACTAAACCTTTTCAAGTTGGTGATTTTGTGAAAGTTCTGGACCATGAAGGAACCATTCAACGTATCGAAATCATGTATACGGTCATGGAAACCATCAGTCATACCGAAGTGATCATTCCAAATTCCAAGTTGGTGGAAAATACGATCACGAATTATTCGAAAGAAGGAAAGGTGTTCATTCATATTCCTATGACTTTAAGTGCCGGTGTGGATATGGAAAATGTGCAAGCAACATTTTATCATGTGCTAAGAGAAGATCCAGATGTCATACAAACGGAAGACATGGATGTTCAAATTGATAGTTTAGAATCGGGCTTTCAATTGGGTGTGTATTGTGCTGTCTATAGTCATCGTTATCCCAAAGCCGAAGCGAATTTAAAAAAGAAATTGCAGGAGGCAAGAATCAAGGCGCAAATTAATTTGCCAAGTCAAACGGTTGTCGTTCATGGACAAGTGAATTAATTTATCTTACAATACCTTTAACAGGGAGAGATATATGGAAATCATTGATTTTGTGGTGGTAGTGGTTTTAGTAGCTATTGCTGTTGTATTATGTATTTTACCAACAACAATCCAACAATGGTGGGCAAACCATTTATCGTTTGATCATTTTGGAATTCGTACGATCAAGCGCCGACATGACCAGACCGATACTTTAGGAAATTTTATCTTATTTGCTTGTCTTGTATTCTGTTGCTTATATTGGCAATTGCAAGATTCTTTTATGGTTATTTATACCGTTCTTTTTGGTATTAGTTTTGTACTCTTGATGGGACAAACGTATCGCATTAGTTCTACATATCCCAAAAAGAAACAAAATTCATTGATCTTGGCCATCTTTATCATGAGTGCCATTGCCTATTGCAGTGCTATTGGCCTTTGGAATGGACATCAAATCCTCAAAGATCTACCCGTTTTTCAACAGTCGCTTCAAAAGCATGCGACATCTTCTTTTTTCTATTATGTCCGTCATTATGAATGGGCCTCCGTTATTCTATCTGGTCTTACCATGTTTTATACATTCTATTTGATCTGGGCCCAGTTTAAATATATGCGTTTAGAAGATACCTTTAAAGCGGATACTTTGATTTTCTTTTGGATCAAGGTGATTTTTGTCTCTATTCTTTCCATTGGTTTAGGTTATGGGGGATACGTTTTGATTGCGTTTGCCTATTATTTGTAAGGAAGTGAAATGATGAATAAAAAACTAGCTATTTTTCGTGAAGAAATGAAAAAAGAAAAGATGCAAGCATACATTGTTCCGACCAGTGATGATCATGATACAGAATATGTTTGTTCCCATTTCATGTCACGTGCCTATCTTTCTGGATTTACAGGAAGTGCCGGTACACTTGTGATTGGATGCCAACAAGCAGCCCTTTGGACCGATGGTCGCTATTTTATTCAAGCCAAAGACCAATTGGCTGGTTCTGGTATTGATTTGATGAAAATGGGAGTAGAAGGGACACCTACCATTTCGGAATATCTTGTCGATCATTTAGCGAGTGGAAGCGTAGTCGGTTTAGATGGTCGCTTGTTTAGTGAAGCAACGATAGAAATCTATGAAGAAGCATTGGATCAAAAAGGTTTGATCTTGAAAACAGATCTGGATCTGGTTGATCGTATTTGGCCAGATCGTCCTGCGTTGCCGCACACTCCTACCTTTCATTTTGATACACAATATGCGGGAAAGACCATGAACGAAAAACTCGAAGCAGTGCGTGCTCAACTATCTACGGATCATTTGGTCATAACCAAGATCGATCAAGTGGCGTGGTTATTTAATTTACGTGCTCATGATATTCCATCTTTTCCTGTCGCTATGGCCTATGCGATCGTAAGTCAGGATCGGGCTTCCATCTATATCGATGATTCACGTTTAGATGCGATCAGTCGCGACCTTTTTGAGAAAAATGCGATCACGATTCGACCTTACGAAGCGATATATACGGACATGCAAAAATTAACCGGTACAGTATGCGTTGATCCATATACGATCAATTCTACATTGTATCGTCTGATCGAAGCAGATATCGTAGAAGATGAGAATCCGATTGAACGAATGAAAGCTTGTAAAAATAGGATAGAAATCGAACAAACCAAAGAGGCTCATTTAAAAGACGCAGTTGCGATGACACAATTTATGTATTGGTTAAAAACAAATGTTGGCAAGATTTCCATGACCGAAATGTCAGCTACCCAAAAGTTACATGAACTCCGCGCTTCGCAAGCGGATTTTATCGAGGATAGTTTTGCGACCATTGCTGCCTATAAAGAACATGGAGCCATCGTTCATTATCAATCCAGTCCAGAAACGGATGTAGCATTACAACCAAAAGGATTGTTTATGGTTGATAGTGGTGGTCATTATTATCAAGGAACAACGGATATCACACGTACCTTTGTGATGGGACCGATTTCTGAATATGAACGAAAGTGTTTTACTTGGGCGCTTCAATGTCATATTCGTTTGGAACAGGCGACTTGGCTTTATGGTTGCACAGGCGAACAGCTAGATATGATTGCCAGACAACCATTATGGAACCATTCTTTGGATTTTAAACATGGAACCGGCCATGGCGTGGGTCATGTCTTAAGCGTGCACGAAGGACCGAATATGATTCGTTGGCAACAAGCGTCTGTACCATTTGAAGTGGGCATGATCACAAGTGATGAACCGGGTATTTATATCGAAGGTCAATTTGGTATTCGTCATGAAAATGAAGTATTGGCTATTGATTTGGAAAAAAATGATTATGGCCAGTTTATGGGTTTTGAACCATTGACTTGGGTTCCATTTGATGTAGATGGATTGGATGTAAATGAGATGCAACCCAATGAAATCGATTGGTTAAATGACTATCATGCGAAAGTGTATCAAAAAGTGAGTCCGTATTTGAATGATCAACAACGACAATGGTTGGCTCATGCCTGTCGTTCATTGGCTCAATGAAAGAGCGAATGATTCCTTCTTCGTGTCCGTATTGTCATCATACTTTTGAAATCAAACGTGATACAGTCGTGATTGCTGGTATGAATCCGAAGATTGATCAACGGCTTGAAGAAGGAACGTATTTTACGCATCAATGCTCTCATTGTCATAAACTTTATTATTTGGAGCAACCATTTTTATATCGAGATCCAAAGAAAAAATATATATTGATCTTATCCCAGCATAAGCATATTCAAAATCTTCCGGTTGATGAGCAAATCATTCATTGTCAAAATGCCTTACAGTTTTTATTTTGTTTCCGGGTCTTATCACGGAATTTAAATTTACGTTTGGTTCTTCATAAGAAACAACAGTTGGAAGAATTAACTCAAAAAAAGGCAAGATTTGACACGTATGATTCGCATTCACAATGTCTTTGGTTTTTTGTCGATGATCGACTTATGGCGATCCGATTGAACAATGAGGAAAAGCATGATATTGTTAAGGAGATTTGAAATAGTTAAAGAGGTTCAGAAATATGAAAATTTTGGTTACTGGTGGAGCTGGATATATTGGCTCGCATACATGCGTGGAATTATTGAATGCCGGTTATGAAGTTGTCATTCTAGATAATTTATATAATTCCAATCGTAAAGCGGTGGATCGTATCGAACAGATCACCAATAAAAAAGTGATCTTTTATGAGATCGATATCACAGATAAAGAGGCGGTTCAACGCTTGTTTGATGAACAAAAAATTGATGGTGTGATCCATTTTGCGGGATTGAAAGCAGTGGGTGAATCGGTGCATAAACCGGTTGCTTATTATCATACCAATATGGAAGGGACTTTGATCTTGGTCGACCAGATGCAAAAGCATCAAGTGAAAAATTTAATTTTCTCTTCTAGTGCTACCGTATATGGCGAACCAAAAGAAATACCAATTACCGAAAAATGCCCAAAAGGAATTTGTACCAATCCATATGGTTGGACCAAGTGGATGCTTGAACAAGTCTTAACCGATTTACATACAGCCGATTCAGAATGGAACATCTTATTATTGCGCTATTTTAATCCCATTGGCGCGCATGAAAGTGGTTTGATTGGTGAGGATCCAAAAGGAATTCCGAACAATTTATTGCCTTATGTAGCCCAAGTTGCGATTGGTAAGTTAAAAGAAGTTGGTGTTTTTGGCAATGATTATGATACACCAGATGGTACGGGTGTACGTGATTATATCCATGTCGTTGATTTGGCTAGAGGCCATGTTGCGGCTTTGAATAAATTATGGGAAAAACCAGGTGTCAAAGTATATAACTTAGGTACAGGAAAGGGATATAGCGTATTGGATGTGATCCATGCGTTTGAAAAAGCATGTGGACATCCGATTCCATACACTATCAAGCCACGTCGCGATGGTGATATTGCGATGTGCTATTCCAATTGTGACTTAGCCAATAAAGAATTAGGATGGTATGCGCAGTATGATTTGGATGATATGTGTCGTTCCAGTTGGAATTGGCAAGTGAAAAATCCAAATGGATATAACGATTGATCGGGAAACCGATCTTTTTTTGTGAAAAAAAACGGCCGAAGCCGTTGTATGTTCATCCAAATAGGATCGTTCCAATATAGGCAAGAATTGACATGGCAATCAAGAAAGTAAGGCCATAAGGAAGAATCATCGATAACAATTTGGAATCTTCGCCTTTTGCATTTACACTGGATAGACCAATGGCCAAGGATTGTGGCGACAGCATTTTTCCAGCTGCAACCCCTAAAGAATTAAGAGCAACCATCCAATAGGAATCGACGTGTAAGTGTTTTGCGGCATCGAGTTGTACGGCACCAAACAAAACGCCAGAATTTGTTCCTGACCCCGTTACAAAAGTTCCTAAGGCACCAATCCAAGGAGCGAAAAGTGGATAGAAGCTTCCGGTTGCGGCAATCGCAAAAGAGGAAATGGAAGCAATCATACCTGCATAACCCATGACTTTGGCACATCCCAATACACATATCATGGTGATCATGGTTTCAGACATTTGTTGGATGGTTGCCTTCAAGACCTTTCCCATCGTTTTCCAAGAAGCTTTTTGGATCAAGCCACCTAAAATGGCAGATAAGAAGATCCAAACACCGGGTGTATTGATCCAAGAAAAGGTTAAGGTCGAGGCGTCTTTGCCTTGATAAATTTGTACTTGGCTGGAGAATTGAGCCAATGCTTCATGGATGGGCATCACCAATGCACTGGTCATCAATAAGAAAATAAAGATAAAAATGAATGGTGACCAAGCCCGAAAAGCTTTTTTTGTATCGATCGTTTCGCCTTTTTCTAATTGGATCTCATAGGCAGGATCGGTAGGCTTTTTAATGCCTAGAGCAATCGTAACAAGCAATGAACAAACGCTACCTACGACAACTGCTAATTCGGCGCCAACAAATTTTGCGACAATCAATTGGGGAATCACAAAAGATAATCCAGATGCTAAGGTCAAACCAGTGACTCCTTTTAAAGCTTTTACACCTTTTCCTGTGACCATAACGATCAAAAATGGACAAATCAACATGAATGGTGATAATTGAAGCGTTGTCATATAGGATAATCCAGTATTTTGTAAGCCTACTAAGTTTGCCAAGGTATTGGTGGGAATGCCAATGGATCCAAATGGAGTTGGGGTACCGTTGGCAATAAGACAGACTAGGCAAGAAAATAAAGGATCAAAGCCTAAAGATACAAGCATGGATGCAGGAATGGCAATGGCTGTTCCAAAACCGGCCATACCTTCCATAAAACCGCCAAAGCACCAAGCAATCAACAAGACCAAGATACGTTTATCATTGGATACTGAAGTGATCATTTGTTTGATGATGTCCATACCTTTTGTCTCACAACATAAGTTGTATGTAAAAACAGCCGCAATGATCACTAAAATGATAGGCCATAAAGCCATTAAGAGGCCTTCCAGTGCGGCACTGAATACATAGTTGGTGGGGGAGTGCCAAAGGAAGATGGCCAAAACAAGGGAAATGACCAATGAGCCGAATGCGGCCTTGAATGTGGGTATTTTTAATCCCATTAGAGCGACAGTTAACCAAATGATAGGTAATAAAGCGAAGATAAAATAGATGAATGACATAACTTTTCCCTTTCTCTCGCATTTAGGATACCTTATTTTAATGGGGTTGACTATGAGAAAGTTTAAAAAGTTCTTTAATAATAAAAAAAAGAATGTTAACCTTTTTTCTGAAGAGGTTAACAATATGACAAATAAAGATTGGATCCAATGTGCCCTTATGGCAGCTATCATAGGAGTATTGGCCCCTTTAGCGATTCCATTAGCTGGGGGTGTGCCGATTTCTTTTGCGACTTGTATCGTGATGCTTTGTGGCAGCCTTTTGGGATCAAAAAAAGGGGCATGGAGCGTATGTATCTATTTATTATTGGGATGTATCGGAATTCCTGTTTTTGCCGGATATACGGCAGGAATTGGACATATTTTTGGGCCTTCTGGTGGTTTTTTGATTGGGTATCTTATATTGGTTTATGTGGTCGGCAAAAGCACGAAAACGGTAGCTCATTTGATTGTTGGTATGGTCATTGGCAATCTCTTCTTGTATGCTTTTGGTATCATTTGGTTCATGATTGTTTCAAAGAGCACGTTGATGGCTGCTTTGACATGGTGCGTTCTCCCTTTTATTCCTGGTGACATTTGTAAGATGATTGCGGTGGCAGTCGTCAGTCCTATTTTGTGGAGATCATTACCATTTTTGAATCGTGACTTCACCAGAACGTAAAACTTGAATTTGATCGTTGGTTTGGACAACCAACTGGCCATCTTCATTGATATCGATGACCGTTCCTGTATGGATTTTGTTTTGCCAACGATAGGTAATCGTTTTTCCTATCAACAAAGAACGAGATCGATAGGATTCTATCAATTTTTGATCATCTAGATGTTGGACCCATTTCATGAAATGGGTCCAAATCAAAGCGGATAAGTGATTGCGATCGATTTGATCCATGTTCAAGGAACCGGCAATAGGAGTGATATCTTCAGGAAAGGTCATTGGTTTACAATTGATACCAATTCCGATAATGATTGATTCAATTTGTTGGGTCTCAAAATTGGCGGTTGCTTCGGTAAGGATGCCACATACTTTTTGTTGACCAACAAATAAATCATTGACCCATTTAATTTGACAAGAAATCGATGTCATTTCTTCAATGGCTTCGCATGTTGCAACTGCAGCAGCCAAGGTGACTTTTAGGATCTTTTGTGCAAACGCATAAGGCTTTAAGATGATCGATAAATAAAGCCCTGTATCAGCAGGAGAATAAAAGGAATGTCCTTGTCGGCCACGTCCAGCGGTTTGTTGATTGGCGACAATCAGGGTCCCTTCTTGCACATCATTTTCCATCAGCAGTCGTTTGGCATAGTTGTTTGTTGAGTCAATAGAGTCAAATACAAGTACTGGCACATGTGGAAGATAGAATTGGATTCGAGCTGCATCCAATTTATCGATATCTTGAATCAAATGATAGCCTGCATGAGGCACTGCTTCAATGGCATAGCCATCTTGTTTTAAAGATTGGATAGCTTTCCATATAGCGGTACGGCTGACATTGTATTTTTTACATAATACTTGTCCAGATATAGATTGCGAAGGATTTGATAGTAATTCCAAAAGAATTTTTTGTTTTAAGTTCATAGGTACAGAATAGCATGTTTCCAAAATGTTTCAATATATTGAAAAAAATTACATTTTGATATAAAATAAATTACATTAAACGGGATTGAATATGAATTTTGCCTTTATAGATTTGACAAGAAAACGATTGAAAGAATCAGCATTTTCATTTCATCGGAAATGATTGTTCGGGGCGGATGTATAGGAAATCAAAGGGTTTAGATGAATTGAGGTGAAGACATGGCCGAAAGAATTGAAAAGGATTTGCTCTATCATGCCATTCGTTCTTTAACAACTCGAGCCATGTTGGATCGATTATCGTGTGATCGTGAGAAATTATTTCAAAAGATGTCTTCTGCCGATTTTACTTGTATGGTTGTGATCGTCAATCATCCAGGCCGCCTATATATCAATGATCTGGCCGAACAAATGCAAATGTCCTTACGACAAATATCTGAAATTGCACAGACTTTGGTTGCACAAGATTTGATTGATTGGGAATTTGATGGAAATGGGGAACAAGGCACGTATGTTGTTCCAACCAAGCTTGGTCAGAAAGCAACCCAGGAACAAATCGATATATTAGAGACATATTATACAAAAGTTATTCAGCGATATGGGAAAGCACGATTCAAAGACTTGATGGAAGATCTCAACGAATTAGAGGTCATCATGGCCAAAGGCATTTTTGAAATGGAGGAAGAGAAATGAACGATAGTGATATCTTAGAGTACGCAGCCATGCAAGCTCCACACTGCATTGAAGAAAATTATATTTCCGATACATTATTTCGAGAGTATGGTGTGTATCGTGGATTACGTGATGAGAATGGAAAAGGTGTATTAACAGGATTAACGCGAATTTCTGAATTGAATGGTTTTAAAAGTGTTCATGGTCAACGTATTCCAATCGAAGGTGAATTGTGGTATCGAGGATATCGCATTGGCAGTATCATTGATTCCTTAGGAAAGAATGAGTTGGGTTTTGAAAAAGTTGCTTATTTATTATTGTTTGGTCAAATGCCATCGGATGCTCAATTGACCGAATTTTCCGCAAAATTAGGAAAAAGTCGTCGATTACCAACCAATTTTACGCGTGATGTTTTGATGAAAGCACCCACGCATGACATCATGAACATGATGACCCGATCCATCTTGACTTTATCCAGTTATGATGAAAACATTTTGGATGATTCCATTTCCAATAATATTCGTCAATGTATTGAATTAATAGCGGTTTTCCCTATGTTGGCAGTTTATAGCTATCATGCTGATAATCACTACAATAATATGCAGAGCATGTATATTCATCGTCCCAAACCAGAATTGTCAACTGCCGAAAACTTCTTGCGTATGTTACGTCCAGATAGTAAATATACACCACTTGAAGCCAAGGTTTTGGATACTTGTTTATTGCTTCATATGGATCATGGTGGAGGTAATAACTCAACCTTTACAACACGTGTTGTAACTTCGACAGGTGCTGATACCTATGCCGCTGTTGCAGCCGGCATGTGTTCCTTGAAAGGACCGAAACATGGTGGTGCCAATATTCGTGTGATCAAGATGATGGATGATATTCGACAACATGTATCGGATTGGAATGATCGCGATGAGATTCATGACTATTTAAATGATATCTTGGATAAAAAGGCTTTTGATAAAAAAGGTTTGATTTATGGTATGGGTCATGCGGTTTATTCCATTAGTGATCCACGTGAGATTATTTTGAAAGATTATGCGCAAAAATTAGCCGCGGCTACCAATCGTGAAGAGGATATGTCGTTGTATCAAATGGTTGAAGAAGAAGCTTGTGATTTGATCAAAGAGAAGCGTCATATCAAAACAGGTGTCAGTCCCAATGTCGACTTCTACTCTGGCTTTATATATGAAATGCTGGGAATTCCAAGAGAATTGTATACCCCTTTGTTTGCGATTGCTCGTATCGTTGGATGGTCAGCACATCGTTTAGAAGAGAAGATTGGACAAGGAAAAATTATTCGTCCAGCGTATCGCAGTATCATGGAACACAAAGAGAAGTAGGTATCCATATGAAAATTTCGAGAATTATCAAAGTATGCATGGCGGCCTGTTTAAGTTTTATGTTGGTTGCTTGTTCTTCGAGTAGTTCAAATCGTTCTGTCTCTATTCCCGATACCAAAGATATTCAAAAGATCCAAGATCGTGGTGTTTTACGGGTCGGAGTGAAGAAGTCCGTACCTGGTTTTAGCGAAAAGAAAGATGGCAAGTACCAAGGTTTAGAAGCGGATCTTGCAAAAAAATTAGCCGATGATCTAGGTGTGGATGTTCAATATACATCTGTCACACCAACGAGTCGTGAAACATTATTAAAAAATGGAAAGATTGATTGTGTGATCGCTACATATACGATTACGCAGGAGCGGAAAAAGGAATTTGATTTTTCGACTCCATACTATATTTCTCATGTGTCGGTTTTAGTGGATGATGATAGTATTCAAACTCTCAGTGATCTAAATGGTCGCATCATTGGGGTGGTAACAAATTCGAATAGTGGCAAAGATCTTGTGAAAGCCATGATCGATCAGGGCATGATCAATGGTTCTGGTTTTGACGAAGATCATTTTGATCCTACTACATGGACAACTGGAGTTCGTTTCCATATATATGATGATTATACCCAATGTGATCAAGCCCTGCGTGCCGGAGATATTGACGGTATGTGTACGGATACATCCATATTAAAGGGATATACGACGGGCTCTCGTCATTTGATCGATGCGAAATTTGCGCCACAAAAATATGGAATTGCGACCACAAAAGATTCAGGTTTATCTGAATTTGTGAATGATGAAGTGAAGCAATGGAAAAAGGATAAAAGCATCAAGGCTTTGGTGAAATCCTATGATTTATAAAAATGTCCGTTCAACAACGGACATTTTCTATTGAAAGCTGTTTCGGAATGTGTCATAATACACTTGTGAAGATTTTAACAAAACATGGAGGTAAGAAATGACAAAAAAAGTTGTATTGGCTAGTGCTTGTCGTACAGCAATTGGTAAAATGGGTGGCGAATTAAGCTCTGTTCCTGCTGTTGATATGGGTGCTGCCGTTATTAAAGAAGCCGTAAAACGTGCTGGATTGAAACCAGAAGATATTGAACACGTATATATGGGTAATGTTATCCAAGCTGGTTTGGGGCAAAATCCCGCTCGTCAAGCTTCTATCAAAGCTGGTTTGCCAGTAACGACTCCAGCTGTTACAGTCAATGTTGTATGTGGTTCGGGTTTGAATTGTGTCAATATGGCTGCACAAATGATCATTGCTGGTGATGCCGATGTCGTCGTAGCTGGTGGTATGGAAAACATGTCTCGTGGTCCTTATGTATTGAACCATGGTCGTTATGGTATGCGTATGAACACACCAAAAGATGGTTTGGTAGATGCAATGGTACATGATGCATTGTGGGATGCATTCAATGATTATCACATGATGATCACGGCTGAAAATGTTGCGGAACAATGGCATTTAACTCGTGAAGAGTTGGATGAATTTGCTGCTCATTCACAAAATAAAGCATGTGATGCACGTGATAATGGTCGTTTTAAAGAAGAAATCGTACCATTGGAAGTAAACATGGGTAGAAAAAAAGGTATTGTTACGATTGATACCGATGAAGGTCCACGTGAAGGACAAACACCAGAAGTTTTAGCAAAATTAAAATGTTGTTCGGGTAAGCCAGGTGGAGTTGTAACAGCTGGTAATGCATCGGGTATCAACGATGGAGCTGCCGCTTTGGTCGTTATGAGTGAAGAAAAAGCGAAAGAATTAGGTGTTAAGCCAATCGCTACTTGGGTAGCTGGTGCTTTGGGTGGTGTCGATCCATCTATCATGGGTGTTGGTCCGGTAGCAGCTACAAAGAAAGTATTTGCAAAGACAGGATTGACAATCGATGATTTCGATTTGTACGAAGCCAATGAAGCATTTGCGGCTCAATCTTGTGCAGTCGCTAAAGAATTACATTTTGATCCAGAAAAATTGAATGTCAATGGTGGTGCCATTGCACTTGGTCACCCAGTTGGTGCTTCTGGTGCACGTATCTTGGTTACCTTATTGTATGCTATGAAACAAAGAAAAGCACATCGTGGTTTAGCTACTTTGTGTATTGGTGGTGGTATGGGTTGTGCCACTGTTGTTGAAGCATACGAAGACTAATTGATTGGAAAGGGCTTTCTAAGCCCTTTTTGTTTGGAGAAAGCGATGATAGATGCAGTTGTATTCGATGTAGGGGGCGTCTTGGTTCATTTTGATCGAGACATCTACTTTTCAAAATTGGGATATGATCCCGTCAAAGCCAAACAATTAACGCATGCCGTATTTGATCATTCGTCTTGGTTAGAATATGACTTGGGAAATCTAGATGATGTTGCCATACGAAATGCTTTTAAAAAAGATGCACCCGAATTGGCGGAAGATATTGATAAATCATTGATTCATCTTCATGGGGTCATTTCCAAAAAAGCATCTACGATACCTTGGATCCATTCGCTCAAACAGATGAATTTGAAAACATATATTTTATCGAATATTGGGCGAACGTGTGTACAAGATAATTGGGATGCTTTAGATTTTGTTTCTTTGATGGATGGATGCTTTTGGTCATATGAACATCATGTCATCAAGCCAGATAGAAACGCTTTTCAATACATGTGTGAACAATTTCAAATTGTTCCTAAACATGCTATATTTATTGATGATACGAAGAAGAATGTAGAATCGGCAAAACAACTTGGTTTTTATGGTGTCTGGTATCAAGATCAGAAACAAGCAGAGTCAGAATTAATGACAATTTTAAAAGGGGATTGATCAAGTTCCCCTTTTTTTTAGATGATGCGTAAAAGCGATGATCAACAAGCCATCGATGGCTAAACAAAAATATAAATTGATACAACGTGTCAAGAGCATCGCAGATGTTAATATACTAGATGGAAATAAGACGCGGAATAGGATATAGAACAGACCTTCACTTGCACCAATCGCTCCGGGTAAGGGAACAAAGCCAACGGCCACAAAAAGCACAGCTTCGATCATGGTGATTTGGAACCAATTATAATGATGTAAATGAAAGCCTAAATAGACACAAAACGGAACGGAAAACATAAACAACATTTGGAAAAAAGCAGTCAAGATGGTTTTCCGAATGATACCTTTATGGGCTTTTAGATCACTGGCTCCATTTTGATAATCATCATAGACTTGTTTCAATGAAGCATCAATTTTTTTAGCGGCATTTTTTGAAAAGGCGCTGGTCAACTTAACAATCACGCGATTGATGATGCGGGCTGTTTTTTTAAAGAAAACAACACAAAACATAAATAAATCAATAAGAACATTGATGACGATCCCAATTAATAAAGTATATTTGGCTTGTCCCATGGCTCGGGTCAATAATGCATTTTGACTGATAAAGCCAATGATCGCCAATGTTGTTATGGCGGTTTCATGGCCAATCAATTGTATGATCAGAACTAAGGCGGAATGGGAAACATTGATGTCATCTTTATACATATAATAGATTTGCATCGGTTGGCCACCTGTTGCAGATGGGGTAATGTAACTAAAGAAAAAACCTAAAATAGAATATTTGATAGATTGCAGGTAGGTGATGGGATAGCCCAAAATATGTAATGGACGATAGATATTCAATGCATCACAGAATAAGTAACCAACCATCATCAACATACCAAGAATCAAAAAGGTTTGATCTGTCTTTTTTATGGATGTAATGATTTCATTCAGTGAAACAGAATGAAATACAAATGCGAATAATAGGACCACTAGAATCAAAAAAAAGATTCCACTTTTCTTAAAACTTCTCTTCTCTGTATTCATAAATTGTATTTTAACATATTTTTTTTTGACATGCTTCTTTTCCGTCATACAATGAAATAGAAAAGAGGACTTCTATGAAAAAATATAAGATTTTTGTGATCAATCCGGGATCTACATCAACAAAATTAGCTTTATTTGAAAACATGGAATGCAAATTTTCAACCAATGTGTTTCATGATTCATCTGTTTTGATGAAGTTTCCTAAAATTAATGATCAACTCATGTATCGGATGATGGTCATTCAATTATTTTTAGAACAACATCAAATTGATCTCCATGGTGTGGATGCGATTGTGGGTCGTGGTGGTAGTTGTTATGCATTGAAGAGTGGTGTCTACGAAGTAGATGATCGTTTATTAGATGATACAAGAAATGCTCGTGGCGGTTTGTATCATGTTTCCATGTTAGGCATTCAATTGGCAAAAGAACTCGCAAATATTTATGGAGGAAGGATCTTTATGGTTGATCCACCTATTGTGGATGAACTTTGTGATGCCGCACGAATCACGGGCGTTGCTGGTATCTATCGAAAGGCGGTTTCTCATGCTTTGAATCTAAAAGCAACTGCGCGCGTGCATTGTGAAAAGCATCATTTGGATTATCAAAAACACAATTTTATTATTTGCCATATTGATGGTGGAATTTCGATTACGGCGCATCGACATGGACAAATGATCGATGGTAATGATGCAGGTGGCGGGGAAGGACCGTTTACACCAACGCGAATGGGATCGATGGCTGTAACCGATGTACTGCATTATTTATATGATCTGCCAAAGGAAAAAATTCAATCTCTTTGTTATGAAGCAGGGGGTCTTTCCAGTTATTTTGGAACGAGCGATGCCGATAAGATCCATGCGCTCGTAGAAAAAGGAAACCCCAAAGCACAACGAGTTTGGGAAGCGATGATCTATCAGATCAATAAGTGGATTGGTTCGATGGCTACGGTTCTACAAGGTGATGTAGATGCCATCTTATTAACTGGTGGATTGCTGCGATTTGAGGATATCATTCAAGGTATCAAGATGGGATGTGAATGGATTGCGCCAGTTTATGCATATCCTGGGGAATTTGAACAAGAAGCTATGGCCCAAGGTGCTTTTGATGTTTTGAGAGGAAAAATAAAACCAGCCCATTATACCGGGAAACCGGTATGGACTGGATTTGAGGACGATTGATCAAATCGTCTTTTTTTGTAGGATCAATGAAACCAATTGCGCATTATTTTTGGTATGAGCAAATAAATGAATGACTCGATCCGTTGCTTCTTCGCTGCGAACCCCATTTAAAGAACGATGAATGATTCGTGAAACTTCCAATTCTTCCGGAGTCAACAATAGATCTTCACGTCGTGTTCCGGATTTCGCAATATTGATAGCAGGGAAGACACGTTGTTCTTGGAGTTTACGAGATAAAATCAATTCCATATTGCCCGTTCCTTTGAATTCTTCATATACAACATCATCCATTTTGGAACCCGTTTCGATCAGTGCAGTTGCAAGTATGGTCAAACTACCTCCTTGACGCATATTTCGGGCAGCACCAAAAAAACGCTTCGGCATATACAATGAGGCAGGATCCAAGCCGCCAGATAGTGTTCGTCCGCTAGGGGCTACCGTTAGATTATAGGCGCGAGCTAGACGCGTGATGCTATCCAATAAAATGACGACATCTTGCCCCGATTCAACCAGACGTTTGGCTCGTTCAATGACCATTTCACTGACTCGTTTATGATGTTCAGGCATTTCATCAAAAGTCGAATAGATCACTTCGGTATTTTTTCTGTGTACGGTTTCTTTGATGTCTGTTACTTCTTCGGGGCGTTCATCGATCAATAAAATGATCAAATGACATTCTGGATGATTGTTTTGCAGCGATAAGGCAATATTTTTTAATAGAGTTGTTTTACCGGCTTTTGGTGGTGAAACGATCATTCCGCGTTGTCCTTTTCCAATTGGTGCTAATAAATCCACGATACGCATGGAAAGAGATCGTTCCATTTCGAGATGAAGTCTTTCATTGGGAAAGATGGGGGTTAGATTTTCAAAATTGGGTCGTTTTTTGATGATTTCCGGATCGATACCATTCACCGAATTGATCCGAATCAAAGCACTAAATTTATCATTGGAATTTTTTCGTTTTTTTCCAACTAAAATATCACCAGTTTTTAAATGGAAACGTCGAATTTGGGAATGGGAAACATAGATATCGTTGTCGCCGGGTAAATAATTGGCTGAACGAATAAAACCAAAGCCATCAGGTAATACTTCTAAAATACCCATGGCAGGTTGATCGGATGGAGTCTTTTTCTCATTGGGTCTGATTTGTTCTTTCGAAGCTTCTTTTTTTTGTTGCTCCATCAATAATTGAATGACTTCATTTTTTTTCAATGACGAAAGACCTTTCAGTCCTTTTTCTTTGGCCATGGCTTTTAGTTCTTTTACGGATAATTGTTCAAATTGTTCTAGTGTCATACATCCTCCTGAAGTTATGTATTTGGAAAGCTTGTCAAGCTTACGGATTCTTAGTAAACTTAATGTTGGAATAGAAAAGGAGACGCAGTATATGGTAAATGTTGCGGTTTTAGGTTACGGTACAGTTGGTGCTGGTGTTGTGAATGTCTTGATGACAAATGCAGAAATGATTACCAGAAAAGTGGGTACCGAAGTAAAAGTAAAATATGTTTTAGATTTGAGAGACTTCCCAGGAACACCTGTCGAAGATATTGTTACTCATGACTTTAATGATATCGCAAACGATGCAGATGTCAATGTCGTTGTTGAAACAATGGGTGGATTGCATCCTGCCTATGAATTTACAAAACAAGCATTAGAAGCTGGAAAAAATGTATGTACTTCCAATAAAGAATTAGTTGCCGAATTTGGTGTGGAATTATGCGCATTGGCAACGAAAAATTCAGTCAATTATATGTTTGAAGCATCTTGTGGTGGTGGTATCCCCATCATTCGTGCTTTAAACACTTCGTTGATGGGCGAGAAAATCGAAATGGTTTCTGGTATTTTAAATGGTACGACAAACTATATCATGACAAGTATGTATGAAAAAGGTGTTGATTTTGCGACTTGTTTAAAAGAAGCACAAGATCTTGGTTATGCTGAATTACATCCAGAAGCAGATATTGAAGGTCATGATGCGCAACGAAAAATTGCCATTTTATCTTCATTAGCTTATGGAAAGCATGTCAATTATAAAGATGTTCCTTGTCAAGGAATCACACAGATTGATACCATGGATATGGCTTATGCGAAAAAGATGGGAATGAAGATCAAATTATTGGCAACTTCAAAAGTGACCGAGGATGGTGTATGGGCAATGGTTGCACCAAAATTGGTTAGTTCTGATATGATTTTGTATGCCGTCGATGATGTTTTGAATGCTGTTTATGTAGAAGGTAACTGTTTAGGCCCAGCCATGTTCTATGGTTCTGGTGCAGGTTCTTTACCAACGGCCAGTGCAGTTGTGGGTGATATTCTAGATTGTGTTCAGAATTTACATACAACCGTTAAGAAGGATATTACCGATGAAAAACTTCCACTCTTGCCTTTGGATGATGTGCAGAACACCTTCTTTGTTCGTGCCAAGGATGAAGCCAAAGCCAAAGCACAATTTGGACCAATCGAATTGATTCGTGTCAATGATAATGAATTTGGTTTCTGGACCGAAGAAATGACTGAAAAAGAATTTAAGAACAAAGCAAAAGAAGCTGATATTATCTCTTTCTTACGTCGTGGATAATTTTACGAATATTTTACAGTCTATTCAATAAGATCATACATTGTTTGTTTATCGTACAAGTAGAGTGGTGATAAACATGGGTGGATGGATTCTATTTATATTGATAGGTTGTATATATTTTGGGCTTGTCTTATTTCGTTTTTTTGAAGATTTGAAAAAGCCAAAAACCAAAATGTAAAGTTTGGTTATCCTTTGTTTTTTAACGCAGAGCAATCTGCGTTTTTTCTTTGCACTAGGCTTAGATGAAAAAGATGATCAAAGGTTGAAATATTATGTCTTGAAATGTAGACTAAAGCCTTTTTTTATTTATTTACAAATTTATGATTGGACGATTATAATAGATGCGAGGTGATAGAATGGAAACACTTGAAACATTAAAAACACGTCGTTCCCATCGAAAATATTCAAATCAGATGGTACCTCGTGAAACAATAGAAAAAATTATTGATGCGGGTTTATATGCACCGAGTGGGATGGGACAACAATCGGTTGTCGTTGTTGCCATTACCAATCAAAAAGTACGTGATCAATTATCGGAAATGAATCGTAAAATTGGTGGATGGGATTTTGATCCTTTTTATCAAGCACCGGTTGTTTTAGTTGTTCTAGCGGATACTACACGTCCTACCTATTTATATGATGGTTCCTTAGTTATGGGAAATCTAATGAATGCGGCTCATGCTTTAGGTGTGGATTCTTGTTGGATCCATCGTGCAAAAGAAGAATTTGAAAGTGAAGAAGGAAAAGCTCTTTTAAAAAAATTAGGAATTACTGGATCGTATGAAGGCATCGGTCATTGTATTTTAGGCTATGCTTTGGATACGCCGGAAACAGCACCACGAAAAGCAAATCGTGTCTTTTGGGTGGAATGATGAAAGCACAAGAAATGTTTGAGGCATTGGGATACGAGTTGGATACAAATGACCAATTGTTGATGATCTATAAAAAGAATGTGATTGAAATTGTTTTTCAAAAAGATTATAAGAAATATCATGCATTGTGGAGTGGGGAGCCATTGAGTATTGATGTTTCCTTACATCAAGCCATTCATCAACAATGCATTGAGTTGGGTTGGATTGAAAAATAACACTTGAATACTTAGAAAGGGAAGTTATTCATGAGAAGGGGAAGTAAATGGATTCTATTTGTACTTTGTTTTGTGTTGTTATGTGAAGGATGTGCCAGTCCTATTAATGTTGTGAAATCGGATGGTTCAAAATCAAATTATGTGAAAGCAAAAAAAATTGAGAGTGCGTTGATCGAACCGGATAATTATATAGGAAAATGGATCAAGCTCTATGGTCAGATCACGAGTGGTCCAAAAGTTGATGGGGCCGATGGCTATATGGTTTGTTACAAAGGGCAAGACAATCGCTATTTCTTTGTGTCTACGACCAATACGAACTTTAAAGTTGGTGATTATGTTAAAGTGGATGCTAAGATCAATAATATTGTCACTCGCAAAAATGCATTTGGTGATGATTTGCCTGTAGCTGAATTAAATGAAGCGAAGATCACAAAGACGACGTATGATAAGGTTGAGGCACCAGCCTATCAAACCATCAAGCCAAAAAATGGGTCAAAGAAATTAGATGGTGTAAAATTTGAAGTTCAGAAAGTTGAGTATGCTGAATCAGAAACTCGCGTATACATTAAAGTGACGAATAAGACGGATTATGAATTGTATTGTGCTTCGGCATATACGATTGTTCAACAAGGAGACACGGTCATTAATCCGAATACTTCTGAATCGATCATTGAACGGGAAGGCTATGATCAAATTGCGTCATCGATCGATCCGGGCGACTCATCGAGTGGCATTGTACTATTTTCTGTAATCAGTCCGGAAAAGGCGACGCAAGTGATTACTTCTATCTATGATTCATTAGGTCAAGAATATGATTTTACAATTGATGTGAACTAAAGCGAGTAACCCTCGCTTTTTCATGTGGAAAGGAAGGTATATATGGATCCACAAGCGTATTATTATCAATATCCAATGATGAAAGAATTTGATGCAGTGGTACAATCTTGTCAAAAAGTGACAAAAGGGTATGTGTTGACATTGGATCATACGGCTTTTTATCCAGAAGGTGGAGGACAACCCTGTGATGTTGGTAGGATAGATACCGCTTCGGTTTTTGATGTGCAAGAAAAAAATCATGTCGTTTATCATTATGTGGATCGAGCCTTTTCAGTCGGACAAAATGTTCATGGGCGCATTGACTGGAATCGACGTTTTTTAATGATGCAGTCCCATTCCGGTGAACATATTGTATCGGGGCTGATCCATGCTCAATTTGGCTATGATAATGTCGGATTTCATTTGGATCCGCATGGATTGATGACCATTGATTTTAATGGCGTGTTGCGCCCAGCGGATATTGATGCCATTGAAATGTTGGCAAACGATGTGGTGAGTCAGGACATTCCTTTGACCATCGCATGGCCAACAAAAGAACAACGAAAACATATGTCTTATCGCTCAAAAAAAGCTTTGGATGGTCATGTTCGAATTGTAACGATTGGGCCTTATGATACCTGTGCTTGTTGCGGTACACATGTGGAAAGGACGGGCCAAATTGGATCAATCAAGATCCTTTCATTAGAAAAACATAGACAAGGTGTGCGTCTACAATTAATTTGTGGGCGTAAGGCCATTATGGATCATCAACAGAAGCATAAGATTTGTGCACAACTATCACCCCTATTTTCTGTACCGGTAGAAGGTATCGTTACAGCTGTAAAAAAAGCACAAGAAGATCGTAATGAAAAATCAAGGACCATTCGTCAATGGCAGGATAAATATATTGTATTAAAAACAGCTATGTTACCATCTTCAAAAATACAACTTATAGAAGAAGATGTGGATCGATTGACGATGCGTGATTTTTGTAACTATATCTTGGAACACACAGATTGTGTTGTAGCCATGGTCGTAGCGAAAAATCAGGGGGCATATCAGTATGTCATGGCTAGCCAAAAAATCGATTTGAAGATCAAGGTCAATGAGTTAAATGCTTTGCTTGCTGGTCGTGGTGGCGGACAAAAAGAAATGGTACAAGGAACCTTTCGTGCGGATATAGAAACGATAAAAAAAGTCATTCAACAATGGAATGACTCATTATAACCAGGAAACCGTATTCTCGGTTCCTTTTTTTATTTTTTCAATATTGCTGGCATGACGATTGATGACCAGAAGGGATAGACACCAGCTAGAAATGATAATGAAACAAGATTCAACATTCATGATCGATGATGTACCGGTGATGAACAAACTAGATGTTAAAACAGCCGTAATGCTTGCCAAAGAAACAAATTTGAAAATATATAATACGATGAAAAACATGGCTAATGGAATTAAAAAGTTGGTTGCAGAATGAAAAATAAAGATGGAACTTGCCAATAAGAAGCCATATGTCGATGCGACTCCTTTGCCGCCTTTGAATTTCGCAAAAATGGGCCAACAATGGCCAATGACACAAACAAGGCCAGTCCAAATAGCGATGGCTTCATTTGTAAATATACTGGCAATTCCCATTGCCAGAACAACTTTTAGTCCATCAAGCAGGATAACAATTGCACCTACTTTTTTCCCCAATACTCTTCCTGCGTTGGTTCCTCCTAAATTACCAGACCCATATTGACGGACATCGGTATGATAAAAAAGCTTACCAATGACCAATGCGAAGGGAATGGATCCTAGAAGGTATCCACATATTAAAATAATGATGTCTGTTACCATATTTATACCTCTATCTCTCTTATCTTATCATAATCAACATCAAACATTTGAAGAAAATGTTGGATTCACTTATAATTTGTATTTGTATGAAAGGATGATACCATGCCAAAACAACAATATAATGAAGATAGTATCGTAATTTTGGAGGGTCTGGATGCTGTTCGGAAACGTCCGGGCATGTATATTGGATCGACAGATGCCAAAGGCCTCCATTATTTGGTTTGGGAAATTTTAGATAATTCAATCGATGAAGCCTTAAATGGATATGGCAAGGAAATTCATATCACATTAAATAAAGATCGTTCTGTTACCATTGAAGACCATGGACGAGGAATGCCGGTTGGCAAACATGCCAGTGGTGTTTCAACGTTACAAGTTATTTTTACGGTCTTACATGCAGGTGGCAAATTTACTTCACAAGGAGGATATCGGAATTCTGGTGGTTTACATGGTGTAGGGGCGAGTGTTGTCAATGCATTAAGTGCTTGGTGTGAAGTCGTTGTATATGATGGTACCGATAAATGGTCGATGCGTTTTGAACATGGTGATAAGAAGATCGGACCATTGGTACACGAAGGAAAAACCAATCGCACCGGGAGCACAGTCACTTTTTTGCCTGATTTTTCATTATTTAAAGCGGATCGTTTTTCATATTCCAAGATTTGTGAAAGAGCGCAAGAAGATGCTTTTTTATTGAATGGTTTGAAGATCATCGTGACAGATCTTCGAAAAGAGAAAAGAGAAGAAGTCTATCAATATGAGAATGGCCTCCAAGCATTTATCGAAGAAATCAATAAGGATCGTACGCCGATGCATGATCCTATTAATTTTAGTGGCGAATACAATGCGATCAAGGTAGAAGGATCGTTTCAGTATACGGATCAATATCAAGAGAATATCTTTTCTTTCACAAATATGGTTCGTACGCACGATGGTGGTTCACATGAAACAGGTGCGAAACAAGCATTTACGAAAGCTTTCAATGAATATGCACGTAAAAATGGATTTATCAAAGAAAAAGATAAAGGTTTTGAAGGTTCTGATGTGCGTGAGGGGTTGACTTTGGTCATTAATTTGACCGTACCGGAGGAGCTTCTACAATTTGAGGGTCAAACCAAAGAAAAGTTAGGAACACCGGAAGCGCGTCAAGCCACAGATATGGTAGTCAGTGAAAATGTACGTTATTTCTTGGAAGAAAACAAAGAGGTAGCGGATACATTGGTGCGCAAGATCGTCAAGGCAGCTAGTGCGCGTAAAGCTGCGCGAAAGGCACGGGATGATGCTCGTAAAGGCAAGGGCAAGCAGCGTAGTGAGCGGATCTTGTCGGGAAAATTAGCGAATGCACAATCGAAAGATGCACGTCGAAAAGAATTATATCTAGTCGAAGGAGATTCGGCGGGTGGTTCTGCCAAACAAGGGCGTGATTCTCGTTATCAGGCCATATTACCTTTACGTGGTAAGGTCTTAAATACAGAAAAAGCGAAGCTAGAGGCTGTTGAAAAAAACGAAGAATTGAATACGATCATTCATTGTTTAGGGGCTGGTGTGGGCAAAAATTTTGTAGCCGAAGATTCCAACTACTACAAAGTCATCATCATGACGGATGCAGATGATGATGGAGCCCATATCCAAAATTTATTATTGACTTTCTTTTGGCGTTATATGCGTGATCTGATCTATAAGGGAATGTTGTATATTGCGTTGCCGCCACTCTATCGCATTGCGAAGGGAAAAGAAGAATATTATTTATATTCGGACGAAGAATTAGCGGAAAAGCGAAAAGAATTGAAGAGTGGATATACTTTGACTCGATATAAAGGTTTGGGTGAAATGAATGCCAATCAATTATGGGAAACAACGATGAATCCGCAGACCCGTACTTTATTGTGTGTGACAATTGAAAATGCGGCATTGGCGGAACGTCGAGTTTCGGAATTCATGGGAGATCGTGCCGATCTTAGACGAGCTTGGATCGAAGATAATGTGGAATTTACGCTTGAAGATGATTATGCCAAGGAGGTGGCTTGATGGTCAAAAAACAAAAAGTCGGAAAGCCGGAACATATTTTGCATGATGATCTTGAAGAAATCATGGCCGATCGTTTTGCTCGTTATTCGAAATACATCATTCAAGAACGTGCTTTGCCAGATGCTCGCGATGGATTAAAGCCGGTTCAACGTCGTATTTTGTATGCGATGTATGAAGATGGCAATACAGCCAATCATCCCTATCGAAAATCAGCCAAAACGGTTGGTAATGTGATTGGTAATTATCATCCACATGGAGATAGTTCGGTGTATGATGCGATGGTGCGTCTTTCCCAAAATTGGAAGATCACAAATCCGCTTGTTGATATGCAGGGAAATAATGGTTCGATCGATGATGATCCAGCCGCAGCGATGCGTTATACCGAAGCTCGATTAAGTCCTATTGCGAATTATTTATTGGAAGATATTGATAAAGAAACGGTGGAATGGGCGCCTAACTTTTCGGATGAAAAACTCGAACCTACGGTCTTACCTGCTCGTTTTCCGAATTTATTGATCCATGGCATCAGTGGTATTGCTTCTGGATATGCAACCAATATTCCACCACATAATTTAAATGAAGTGATCGACGCTTGTATCTATCGTATTGAACATCCAGAATGTACCTTAGATGATGTCGTATCCATTGTGAAAGGTCCAGACTTTCCAACTGGAGGCATTGCGATGGGTGCAAATGGCATTCGTCAAGCCTTTGAAACCGGTCGCGGGAAGGTTATGGTTCGATCCAAAGTGCATATTGAACAAACCCGAACGATCCAACAGTTGATCGTGACCGAGATTCCTTATGATGTAATCAAATCTCAAATGGTCAAAAAGATCGATGAGATTCGTTTAAATAAAACGATTGATGGAATCTTGGATGTACGGGATGAAAGTGATCGTACCGGATTACGTGTGGTCGTGGATGTAAAAAAAGATATTGATGCCCAACAAATCTTGAATTACTTGTATAAGAATACAGATCTTCAGGTTTCATATAACTACAATATGATTGCAATCGTAGATAAAGCACCCGTTCAAATGTCTTTGATTGCTTGTTTGGATGCTTTCATTGCCCATCGGGAAGATGTTGTCCGCAAACGTTCTACTTATGAATATGATCGTAAATCGGCTCGGGCGCATATTTTGGATGGTTTGATTCGGGCTGTATCGATCATGGATGAAATCATTCAGATCATTCGGGATTCCAAAAATAAATCGGATGCCATCAAAAATTTGATGGATCGATTTGACTTTACGCAAGAACAAGCCGATGCGATTGTTTCAATGCGGTTGTATCGTTTGACCAATACCGATGTCAAGGAATTAAAAACGGAATATAATAGCTTGAAAAAAGAATTGCAGCATCTTCATGAGATATTGACGAAACAAAAGGTATTGCATCAGGTCATCATTGATGAATTGAAAGAAATCAATGAGAAGATCCCAACCCCAAGACTAACCATGATTCAAGCTGATGTAGAAGAAATCAAGATCAATCGCCAAGCAATGATCGCGGATGAACAAGTTGTGATTCCAATCACACATGATGGCTATGTTAAAAAGGTGTCTTTGCGATCTTTTAATGCATCAAGTCCACAAGATTGTGGTCATAAAGATACAGATACCGTTTTGGGATATGGACAATGTAGTACATTGGATACATTATTATTCTTTACCAATCGTGGGAAATATGGCTATCTTCCTGTCTATACATTGGAAGAAGGAAAATGGAAAGATGTGGGATCTCATTTGGGTAACTATGTGAAAATGGATTCCAATGAAAAGATCATTCGCGCTTATTTTTTGCGAGAATTTGATGAACATACCTACGTAGTCATGACATCAACGGCAGGCATGATCAAGCGGACCAAGCTTTCGGAATTGGCTGTCACTCGTGCAAACAAGACCATGGTTTGTATGAAAATTGGGTCATTGGATTCGATGTGCAGTGTAAATCTAAGTTATGCGAATCAAGATCAAATTATTGTTGCGAGCATGAATGGCTATGGACTGCGATATCCGGTAGAGCAAGTACCGGAAACTTCAACACGTACCAAAGGAGTCAAAGCAATTCAGTTATCAAATAATGATCGAGTAGCTGGTATGGCTGTTGTTTCTAACGATATTCATCAAGTGTTATTAATTGGTCAGCATGCACAAATGAAACGGTTGAAAGTAGAAGATATTGCTCCATTCCATCGTCCTGCGAAGGGTTCTCGTTTATGTAAATGGGTCAAGAGCAATCCTGTATTGATTGATCAAATATATGGGGTTGATGCCGAAACTTCCTTTGTATTAAAGCAAGAAGAATCGATTGATTTCCAAGCGAAGGATATTACCTTGATGAGTCCAACTTCAACCTTCTCAACACCGTTTGGAAAGTTGGATGATTTTAGGATCGAGTGTTCCATTGATACGATACATAAGGGAAATTGGACGCCGCAACCAGAAGATTTTAAACAGGCTACTTTGTTTGATTGAGGGAATAGTAAAATAGTTGATAAACATATAAAAAGATAGTAAAATAACCAAGTAGATAGCGAGGATGGGTAGACATGGGATTACAATCAGTTTTATTTACATTAGTTGGAATTGTGATTGGAGGCATTTTAGGTTTCTATTTCACAAAGAAAAGATTTGAAAAAGAATTAAAAGAAAATCCACCAATCAATGAAAAAATGATACGTGCAATGTTCCTTCAAATGGGTCGTAAACCAAGTGAAGCGCAAATTCGTCAAATCATGAAATCTATTAACTCGAATCGATAAGTGGAGAAGTGTGAAAGCACTTCTCTTTTTCTAAAAGGAGAGCTATGAAAAAAATTTTACATATATTTTTAGTTGTTGTTGCCGTTCTATCCATTGGTATAGCATCGTTGGCTTTTTATGGATATATACAGTTTCAACGGTTTTCTGCACAAACTGGTTCTTTAACGACCTTGGTTGAGCAAGTGGAAAGTAGTGATGCGTATGTAGACTATCATGATTTACCAAATACATTGGTCCGAGCAACGGTATCGATTGAAGATCATCGTTTTTTCGAACATGATGGTGTCGATACGATTGGTTTGATTCGTGCTCTTTTGAGCCAGATCAATGAAAATTTGGTCAAGAGTGGAGGGTCTACCATCACCCAACAATTAGCTAAGAATTTATATGGTCAATATGATTCCAATCTATCCTGGAAGATGGCAGAATTCTTTTTTGCCAGAGAATTGGAGTCACATTATTCGAAATCAGAAATCTTTGCTTTATACGTGAGCGTGATCAATTATGGAAATGGATACACAGGTATCAAACAAGCCAGTGAAGGATATTTTGGTAAGGAACCAGCTGATTTATCGGATGCGCAATGTACGATCTTGGCCGGTATTCCACAAGTGCCTAGTAAATATGCATTGATCAGCACAGAAAATGTGGAGGCAGCCAAAAAACGACAAAAATTAGTATTAGCAGCTATGGTCGAATATAAATATTTAAATCAAACACAAGCCGATGAAATTTATGCGGAGTCGATTTGGCAATAAAAAAGAGCGGGAAGTTTATGATATGCCCCCTGTCAAGTAGACAGCGAAAATATCCAAAATAACTACCAAGCAAGGTCAATTCGATTTGGCCTTGTTTTTATTGTTGTGCTTGTTCCTGTTGCTTTGCTCTTCTCAATCTTTTCCCAGAATCGT
>NZ_JALBUS010000023.1:0-30953 GCF_033971885.1 Absicoccus intestinalis
TGATTATCTGCCATGGTGCAGTGATATAAAGACAATATGTAAATAAACCCGTTATGATACAAATAACTGTTTGTTCACAACGGGTTTTGTTTATAACATCATAGACACTGATTTATCTGACGCTTACAAAACTTACGCTTTTTTATTGCTGTTTTTGAAACAATAAATGGGCTAAGACTGTATTTCGCGAACTCGTAAAAAATTCCGAATTATCCTAAATTATGATATCATTCTGGCGAGACTACACTTTTTTTGTAATAACTACGTAATAGAAATGAGGATAGACAAATGTCGGTTTCCTATAAAAAGCTTTTTAAATTAATGATTGATCAAGATGTGACAAAGAAGTAAATGCATGAAAGTACAGGTATTAGTTATTCAACACTTCAAAAAATGAAAAATGGTGAAAATGTACAAGTCGATGTTTTAGAACGGATATGTAAAAAATGAATTGTACCTTTGCGACATTTTAGAAATTATTCCTGATTCAAAACAGGATATTCAGAAAAGCTAAAAAGAGCTAGTTGGAGGAACGATATATGGAAGTATTCACAAATACTACAAAAGTCGTTAATGACGATTTAGAAAAAAAGATAAAAAAAGGAAGTAAGGTATCCATTGCATCCGCATGTTTTTCTATTTATGCATATGAAGCATTGAAAAACAATTGGAGGAATGTAGTGAATTCCGGTTTATTTTTACCTCGCCAACTTTTGTAGCTAAAAAAACGCCAAAAGAGAGACGTGAATTTTATATTCCTCGATTTTATCACTTTCTGGTAGTTCACTTAAAGAGATTTGGGATGATCTTGTTCGACAAATTGCTATTTCATCTGAAGTATTGTTAGAACGAAATGATCAACCAATAGATGAACAACTAAAAGAACAGAATGAAATTAATCGGCTTAATAATTTGATTCAGAAAACAGAAGCAGCGGCATGGAAAGAGCAGCAACCAAAAAAGAAATTTGAACTTTATCAAAAACTCAGCAATATAAAAAAGAATTGGAGGAAATCACATATGGAAAAGCTTAAGATGCATACGCCGAATCAAGCAAAAGAAAATTATAAAAAGTTGGCATCATTATTTCCAGATGCGGTAACTGAAACGATTGATGAGGATGGTAATGTTGTTCGTGCTATCGATAAAGATGTATTGATGCAGGAAATTAATACAAAAGTTATAGATGATAATCAGGAGAGATATCAATTTACTTGGCCAGACAAGAGAAAAGCTGTCGTTCTTGCAAATCAACCTATAGCAAAGAATTTAAGACTTGAAAAAGAAAAATCTGTCGGTAGAGATGGAACATTTGGGGGTACAGATTCGGAAAATATATATATCGAAGGAGATAATCTTGATGCACTGAAACTTCTACAGGAAACGTATCTTGGAAAGGTAAAGATGATTTATATCGATCCTCCATACAATACGGGAAATGATTTTATTTATGATGATGATTTTTCTCAGAGTATTTTTAATTATGCAGATAATAGTGGGCAAACAGATGATCAAGGAAATCGACTTGTTCAAAATAGTGAGAGTAACGGACGGTTTCATACTGATTGGCTTAATATGATATACCCAAGATTAAGAATTGCAAGAGACTTACTTTCTGATGATGGAGTAATATTTATAAGTATTGATGATAATGAACAAGAAAATCTAAAAAAATGTTGTGATGAAATTTTTGGTGCTCATAATTTTATAGCTCAGATTGTATGGGAAAAAGTGCATACTCGTAAGAACTCGGCAATAAATTTTTCTTCATCTCATGAATATATTTTATGTTATGCAAAAATTCGAAGAAATAATAGTCGTGATGAGGATGGATTTAAACGAAACCTGCTGCCAAGAGATAATACAGATGCCTATTCAAATCCGGATAATGATCCTAGAGGGCCTTGGAAATCAGATCCTATTACTGCACATAATTATTATGCTGCCGATTATACAATAACCAAACCAAATGGAGTTGTGTTAAAACGCCCACAAGATCAATATTGGAGATATAGTGAAGAGAGTATAAAAAGAATGATAGCAAATAATTCATTAGTTTGGGGAGAAGGTAACAGTATGCCTATGGCTAAACGATATTTGTCTGATGTTCAAGAGGGACTAGTTCCAATAACTTTATTCTCAAGAGAATTTGCTGGAGATTCGTCTCAAGCAAAAAAGCAAATTGACAGTCTATTTAAGGAGTGTAAGGGAATATTTGATTACACAAAACCTGTTAAATTAATTCTAAGATTATTGCAGATTGCATCAAATCCAGATGATATTATTATGGATTTTTTTTCCGGATCAGCCACTACTGCTCAGGCTATAACACAACTTAACGCAGAAGACAATGGTAAAAGAAAATTTATTTTAGTCCAACTCCCAGAGTTGACCGATGAGAAATCAGAGGCTTACAAAGCTGGTTATGATACTATTTGTTCTATTGGTGAGGAGCGTATACGTCGTGCTGGTAAGAAAATCAAAAAAGAAACCAATGCAGACATTGATTATGGCTTCCGCTGTTTTAAAGTGGATTCTTCCAATATGAAGGACGTGTATTATCATCCTGCCGAAGTTGGCCAGATGAGTCTGGATCAGTTTACAGACAATATCAAAGAAGATCGTACTGCAGAAGATTTATTAATCCAGGTAATGCTAGATTTGGGAGTACTTCTTTCTTCAAAAGTAGACAAGATAGAAATTGCAGGCAAAAAAGTTTTTTCTGTGGCAAATGGATATCTGATTGCCTGCTTTGATAAAGAAGTAACAGAAAGTGTTGTAACAGCTATCGCAAAGCAACAACCAGACTATGCAGTATTTCGAGACAGTTCTATGGCAGACGATAGTGTAGCCGCAAATTTTGAACAGATTTTTAATACTTATAGTCCTCAAACAATTAGGAAGGTGCTGTGATATGTCTGATATGAAATTTAAGTTTACTATACAAAATTATCAGACTGAAGCAGTTGCTAGTGTAGTAAAAGTGTTTGCTGGACAACCGTTTCAGAATAAATTGAGTTATCGTCGTGATACAGGTACTCAGAATGTACAGAATATATTTAACTGGATATTGTCTGATAATGAGTTATATATGGGGTTTGCTAATGCACCGGTAGTACTAGATTCACACCAGTTATTAAAGAATATTCAGAATGTACAGAATGACAATAACCTCCAGACTTCTTCTATTTTGGCTAAACATATGGGTGTTTGTTCGTTAGACATAGAGATGGAAACGGGTACTGGAAAAACATATGTTTACATCAAGACCATGTTTGAGTTGAATAAGCAATATGGTTGGAGCAAGTTTATTGTTGTTGTTCCATCTATTGCAATCCGCGAAGGTGTACAAAAGAGTTTTCAAATGATGCAAGATCATTTCATGGAACAATATGGTAAAAAAGCTCGTTTCTTTATCTATAATTCTAAGAATTTAACAGATATTGATAATTTCAGTTCTAGTGCGGATCTATCGGTAATGATCATTAATGTTCAGGCTTTTAATGCTCGTGGTAAGGATGCCAGAAGAATTCGTATGGAGCTTGATGAATTTGGCAGTAGAAAGCCGATCGATGTAATTGCTGCCAATCGTCCGATTGTTATTTTGGATGAGCCACAAAAGATGGGTGGTAAGAAAACACAAGAATCTTTAAAGGAATTTAATCCACTTTTTACATTGAACTATTCAGCCACTCATAAAGAACATCATGATTTGATTTATGTGCTTGATGCATTGGATGCTTATAAGATGAAGTTGGTTAAAAAGATTGAGGTTAAGGGATTTGATATCAAGAATTTACGTGGAACAGATGGATATTTATTCCTTGAAGATATTGTTATTTCACCAAAGAAACCACCAATGGCACGAATGGAATTTGAGATTGAATATGAGAAATCTATTAAACGGGTCATACGAATTTTAGGTGTAGATGATGATTTATTTGCACTATCCAAGAACATGGAACAGTATCGAGGTTATCATATTAACGATGTTGATCCAATAAAGGGTGTTGTAACGTTCACAAATGGAATTGAAATACATATTGGTGAAGTTCTTGGAGATGTCAGTGAAAAAGATATTCGTCGTGTTCAGATACGTGAAACAATTCGTTCTCATTTTGAAAAGGAAAAGGAATTGTATAATCGTGGTATCAAGACATTGTCATTGTTCTTTATTGATAAGGTTGAAAACTATCGAAAATATGATGAAGACGGCAATGAAGTGAATTCTGAATACGGTCAAATGTTTGAAGAAGAGTATATGTCAATTCAAAATGAATATTTAACTTTATTTGATACTCCTTATGAGCAATATTTGCGAAACATTAATGTACATTCAACCCATGCGGGTTATTTTAGTATTGATAAAAAAGGCCATAAAATTGATTCCAAAATAAAACGTGGATCAGATATTAGTGATGATGAATCTGCTTATGAATTGATCTTAAAGGATAAAGAGAAACTTCTTTCACTGGATAACCCAGTTCGGTTTATTTTTTCACATTCTGCATTGCGAGAAGGATGGGATAATCCAAATGTATTTCAAATTTGCACATTAAAGCATGGAGGAGATTCTACGACTAATAAACGGCAAGAAGTAGGACGAGGACTTCGTATCTGTGTGAATCAGTCTGGAGATCGAATGGATGAACGCGTTCTTGGATCAGAAGTTCAAGAAGTTAATAAACTGACGGTTATTGCTAGTGATGGATATAAAGATTTTGTTTCGTCATTACAAAGTGAAATCAAAGATACTCTTTATAATCGTCCATCAAAAGTAACACCAGAATACTTTGAAGGTAAACGGCTTAAAGTTGGTGATGATGTTATTACAATATCTAGTAATCAGGCACATACAGTCTATTTCTATCTTGTAAAGAATGATTACATTGATGAAGATGGTCATGTTACGGACAAATATCGTGCAGATGTTGAGAATAATACCCTTGCTACAGTACCGGATAAAGTAAAGGATATTGCTGATGGTGTTCATGCACTCGTTCAAGGTATCTTTGATGAACATGCATTAGATGGAATGATTGAAGATGGTCATACAACAAAAGTACAAGAAAATGCATTGAACGATAATTTCTATAAAAAAGAGTTCCAGACACTTTGGAATTATATCAATCATAAATGGAGCTATACGGTACATTTTGATAGTAATGAATTAATTCAAAAATCAATTAAAAAAATTGATGAAAAACTATTTGTATCACAACTTCAGTATACGGTAACGCAAGGTACACAAGGGGAAGATTGGTCTGATTCTGGTAATGGATTTGTTGCTGAGAAGAGACATACATATAAATTAGATCGTGGAGAAACTAGTCAGGTGAAGTATGATTTGATTGGTAAGATTGGCGAAAAGACACATCTAACTAGAAAAACGGTTGTAGCAATTTTAAAGGGAATATCACCTGTTAGGTTTGCAATGTTCAAGCTTAATCCTGAAGAATTTATATCAAATGTTTCAAGGCTAATCAATGACGAAAAAGCGACAATGATCGTAGATGATATCACTTATAATCAAACGGATGGAACATATGATTCATCCATTTTTACAGCAGAGAAAAATAAAGATTTTTCAAAATCCTATTTAGCAAAGAAGAATGTACAAGATTATGTATTTGCGGATGGTACAGCCGAGAAATCAATAGAACGAAAATTTGCAGAGGACATGGATCTGGATGATAAAGTCGTAGTCTATGCAAAATTACCTCGAGGATTTCAAATTCCTACGCCGGTTGGCAATTATGCACCTGATTGGGCTATTGCGTTTCAAAAAGGTACAGTCAAACATATATTTTTTATTGCAGAGACAAAAGGAACAATGCAAAGTATAAATATAAGACCAATCGAGCAAGCAAAAATCAGTTGTGCAAAAAAACTGTTTAATAATTTATCAACAAAAGACGTGGTCTATCATGATGTTGATTCTTATCAAAGTTTATTAAATATTATAGAAGACTTGTAATTTTATTTTTAATTGCCATTATAAGGTTGAAACGATTAGAGGGAAAATGAATACAATACTATAACATCGATGTTAGAAAAAAATGTGACGGGTTTTACGTTGCATTTTTTTTTGGCTTTGCCAAGTCTTATATGTAATGCAATAACGGTAATTGACTGAGCAATTAGAAAGGAGGAAAAGAAAGGAAATGTCAATTACGTTGTGGTACTGTTTTGCGACACAAATATAGTCAGCAGGTACTCATTATGTTAGCAATTGCACTGCAATTGTTGTTGTGAACCGATGAATATACGGTTGTTTTCTTAACTCATTTTTATTTTTTTAGATCGTCAAGTCAGCATTTACGGCATAAGCCTGACAAGGCGTTGACGTAAATGCTGATTATGCTCAAGGAGGTGAAAAAATGCCAAAGGGTGGAAATATCAAGTATCAACTTTTTCAAGCGATTGATCGTGGTTTCAAGCCTGGAAGATCCAAACATTCCGAAATAGATAAACATCACGATATTGTTTATTCTTATTCGGATCGCAATGCGTTAAAAGACACAGCATCTGATTTTGCGAAGTATTTAAAGACTCAACATGTCCGAAAATTAATCGATATCACTCCAGAGAATTGTTCAGACTTTTTGAAGTCCAAGGAAGGAAAGATATCCAATCATACGATGAAAGTGTATAAATCCAGATTGATCAAGCTTGGAAAACTTTCAAGCAATTATACCAATCATCGTTGTGATTTTCGTGCGGAATTACCAAAAAACAATATAAAGAGATCAGACAAAGAAAAGATTCGTACACTCGCTATGAAGGATACGGATCTAAAAAAGTCTCTATCATATATCAATCCAAAATCTGAAGCACACATTGCGTTACGTTTATCTCGTTCTTTTGGTCTACGAGTATCCGAAACAACGCATATCCGTCCATGTGATATTCGATTAAAAGACGGCCGATTATTTATTCACAGGAGTAAAGGTGGACGAAGCCGAGTATTGTTTTGCCACACCACGGATCAATTTCAAGTATTATCCGAACTAAAAGCGTATGGAGAAAACAAAGGAACAAAAGCCCAGAAGCCAATCTTAACAATAAAGAATGATTCCGTTAATCGTGCTTTACAACGAGCACTGGACAAAGTATACGGCAAGGACAAAAATCCATATCGAGCCCATGCTACAGGCGTACATTCCATACGCAAACGATATGCCACCGAAAGATATCATGATTTGCGATTACATATGAGGTTATCCCAGAAACAAGCGTTCGGGATCGTTTCAAAAGAATTAGGACATTCAGCCAATCGAACAGATTTATTCAAAGTTTATATAGTAGAAGAATAAAGTATGAAATTGACTGTATAAACTGTATAAAATCAATTAATTATTATTAAAAATGCTTTATATAAAGGAATACCGCGACCGAACATGGGCTTGTGTTCGGTCGCGGGGCGGACTGTATAAAGTGTATATTTACAACATTTTATTAACAGGAGGGAGGAAATGACCAAAAAACTTACATCACGAGTATGGCAGATAGTCCAGTACATTAAAAATCCAGATACTGGCAAGATGTTTACAAAATCGATTGATGGCAAAATCGTTGTAGATAAAGATGGACGACCCGTAGATTATGGACTAAACGAAGAAAAAATCAAATCTGCAGTATCACATAAATCAATAAAAAAATTTGTATATCTTAACCACAATAAAGATCACCATTTAAAGGATACTCCCAAACATAAAAAGGGAGAACCGATTGCTCTGCATTACCATGTAGCCATTCAATCCGATACGCCTTTAGAAGTAGATGTGATTGCTCGATGGTTTGGAGTTGACCCACAATATGTTGAAAAGGGAAGCGGGCCTGGTGCTTTCTTGGATTTTGTCGAATACATAACGCATGAATCAGAGAAACAGCAGAAATTGGGTAAGTATCTGTATCCCGATGAAGAAGTTGTTGCGAATTTTGATTTTAGAGCAGCATTGAATGATAGAAAGACGCAAATGGAAAAATATGGGGCGTTGCTAACTAAAAAAGATCAGTATAGATATGATGTTTTATATAATGGAAAATCTTTAAAAAGCGTCATGAATGAAGACAAAGTTGGATATATGAGAGATTTGGACAAATTGAAAAAGTTGCGATTAGAATATATTTCGCAATTACCGACTCCTGAAACAAGAATGAACATATATGTATCCGGATCCGGCGGTAGTGGTAAAGGCGTCATTTCCAGAGCTATCGCAAGAAGCCTTTATTCGGATTTACCAGATGATGAAGCATTTTTTGAAGTAGGTGCTCCAGGAAGTGCATTTGAAGGCTATGATGGTCAACCCGTGCTGATCTGGAATGATAGAAGAGCTTATGATTTACTGAATGAACTAAATGGCAGAGGAAATGTATTCAATGTTTTTGATACCCATCCATCGAAACAGCGTCAAAACATAAAATATGGATCCATCAATCTAGCAAATGCTGTAAATATCGTCAATTCTGTTGAAACATATCTAGATTTTTTAGACGGATTATCAGGCAAATATAAAGGAAAAGATGGAACTTTACATAAGTCCGAAATGAGCGAAAAAATTCAAGCATATAGACGTTTTCCGTTAATCGTCAATCTACATCCTGGTACAGCTACATATGATTTATTGATCAATAGAATGTTTTTAGATTATCATTCAGATGGTCTGGAGTATCAAATATGGCAGGGCATTGCAGCACCATTACGAGAGATTGCGGAAGGATTGGCAGCCATGCCGGAAAAAAGAAAAGAAATGGAAGCGTATTGTGTAAAAGAAATTATCGGATGGTATAAGAAAATACTGGTAATACTGAAAGCTCATCCACAAGAAAATTATGAGCAGATCAAAAAGATTATTGAAGCACAGCATATTACATATAAAAAGATACGTGTTGAACATTATAGCGATGATCAACCAAACATTTTTAGGATAGATTAAAATTTTTAAAAAAGTCCTTGGCTAATTTGCATTATTTTTATTTTCCAATTATACTTCAATTGTAATCGGTACAAAGCAGGTTTGTTTTGTATGCGAAGCGGGATGATAATTCTGAAGTTTTTTATGTCTGTAAAGCCTGGAATTGTATCCTGAGACTAAAAATTAAAGCAAAAAAGAACATATCGTAAAACTAGAGTGTCCTAACTGCTGGACGCTCTTTTTTTTATGAGAAAGGAGGAAGAATGATCACCGAAACAGAACGAACAAATATTGAAACAAAATTGTCATTTCCAAAAGAAATTCAAATGTATTCACGAAAAGAAGTTGCAATCTTATTTAATACTTCCGAAGATACGATATCTTCACTTGTTTATGCAGGATGTCTAACAGCAATAAAAATCGGGAAGTCTTATTCTTTTACTTACTCTGCGATAAAAGATTTTGAACAGAATTTTGAAGGAGCAGACCTCAGCAATGAATTTAAAATGAGGGAATCTGTTGAGAATCGATATAAATGTAATTAGCTGGCTAAGAATTTCAATAAACAAATATTATTGGTGTATAATTGTATTGCCTTGTATGCAAATTCAAGAATTGTACACCAATAATAAAAGGAGATTTTAATATTGAGTGTTACAAAAAGAATAGGTAAAGATGGAACAATCAGATATGAAGCAACGGTTTACTTTTATGTTGGTAAGAAACGTCATCAAGTGAGTAAACGAGGTTTCAGAAATAAGAAAGAGGCCAAACGTTGGGAAGTTAAAAAATATGAAGAAGTCGAGAAGAATGGTCGTCCAATCTGTTCACGAAAGTTAACTTTAAAAGAGGTATATGATCAGTTATTAACCGATAAACATAATCATTATCAATATAACACCTTGTATAATACAAAGAAAACACTCCATTATTGGTATGGCGATGATGCTGTTATAAATCTGGGAGAAATGTATGTTGATAAGATTACGTATTGCGATATTCAAAAGTTCTTTGATGCACGCGATAACGAAAGCATAAATGTTAACTAGAATATTAAAAAAGCGTTAAATCGCGTATTTAAACATGCCATTCGCTGTCAATATACTGATCATAATCCAGTCGATAATGTGATAGTAACTGGAATCGACAATCGACAAGATAAACATGTACTTACAAAATACGAATATCAAACATTGTTGACGATTTTGGATGACATGGATACATATACTTCCAGACAGTTAAAAATGATTGTTCAAATTGGCTCTAATACGGGTTTACGAATTTCAGAGATTTTAGCATTGCAGAAATCTGATATCGATTTAAAGAATCGCTGTATTTTGATCAATCACAAATTGATTTATAAAGGATTAGATAAGCAAGAAAGACAAATCGTTGATCAATTAAAATCAAAGGCATCGGCAAAGCCGGCAATTATCCCAGAATCATTAGTGGTTGAGTTAAAAAATTGGATGGATAATCTAGAAACAGAATCCTTATTCTTAACAGAGGATGGCTATTTTCAAAATCCAGACAGTTTGGGAAATCGATTGCGAAGAATTTGTCGCAAAAAAATGGGAATAAATTTTCATTTTCATTTGTTGAGAGATACATATGCGACTCATTTGGTGCAGTCTAACGTACCACCAAAAGTAGCTCAGGAACTTTTAAGACATCAGAATTTCAATACAACTTACAGTATTTATGTTCAAGTTTCGAATGAAACAAAGAAAAAATATGCAAATCAAGTATTCTAGAACAACCAGCAAACGTACGGCACCTAGGACTAATGTACGGCGTTTGTACGGCACCAAAATAAAAAGCCCTTTATATAAAGGACTTTCCGGGTTATTTGGCGTCCTGGGAGGGATTCGAACCCCCGACCGATCGCTTAGAAGGCGATTGCTCTATCCAACTGAGCTACCAAGACAGCTAACTTATTATAACAAATCTATTATAGAATATCAATGGGGAATCGGGTATGAAAAAAGAAGGATATCAATTTGTGGGATGGTATGTTGACCCCGAATGTACGAAGCAGATCAATCCGGCGGCGGAATTATCAAAGGTCACGATCCTCTATCCCAAATGGGCACCAGTTTGGTACCCGATACAGTATAAAATGAATGGTGGTATGAATTCACGACTGAATCCACGATATACAAGTTGTGAATCGCCTGCTTATGTGTTGTATCCACCACAAAAGAAAGATCAAGTGTTTGTTGGATGGACCTATGAAGGACAACCTACAGATGTTGTACCAGCAAGACCACAGGGTTCGGTCACGATCGAAGCGCATTTTGTTGATCCTTGTGTGGTTTCGTTTGAAACATTTGGTGCTCGGCCCATCGATCCCATCGAAGTCGCACAAGATGGATATATTCATTCATTACCCATTGCCAAGCGCAGTGGCTATACCTTTGAAGGCTGGTATTGGGATGAGCAATTTTTATTTCCTTTCCATCTAAGTCAGGGCATCAATCATTCGTGCACGTTATATGCGAAAATGACAAAAAATGAATATCCTATCACTTATGATACACAGGGGGGATATTCAGCTCGAAGCAATCCGGATCATTATTGTTTTGATGATCCAACGATCTTGATTAAGCCCGCAAAGAAAAAGGGATATATATTCGATGGCTGGTATGATCAGATTGGTCGAAAACATGATTTTATTCGTCATCATTCTTTGGGCCCATTACATTTAGTTGCACGGTTTCATCGTATTGATTCTTAAAAGACAGTATGATAAAATTAATATGTTTCGCTAGGAGGATTTGGTGAATCTATATTATCAAGCACTTATACAAGAAATTCATGAATTAATGGGACAGGAAAAATATGATTTAGCTTTGGATAAAGTACAAGCTGAATTGGATTTGCCCTATGTTCCACAACCTGAATTGGATGTATTAGAAGCCTACAAGGAGGACTGTTTGGCACATATTGACAAGCCGGTTCCTCATCATGAAATCGAGATCTTGATTCATGGCAATATGGAGCAACAAGAAGCAGCCGTGGCGATGATGGCTGACATGAATCTTCGCACGATGCATGACGAAGTGCAACTCTTATTGGATTCCGATGTCCTGCTGAATGAAATCAAGGGAGAATTGATCGAGCATTTGATGGCTCAAAAGATTGATACACCCTATACAATGAAACAATCTGGATTGGAACTGACTTTTGTGCCGAGTTTGATCATTCCAAAGGAAGACGATCAAACCCTTTTGCAGATCAATCAATTGTTTACCGATTGGTTTGCGAATGATAATCCGACTTTCTATCAATTTTGTACACGTCTTTTAGAACAAGAAATGTTAGAAAACCGGCCATTTGATTTTATGGATCGTGATGCCAAACCCATTGCGAAAGCAATTGTGCGTTTGGTTGCAGAAGCATTTGGACAATCCGATGAATTTAAGTTGTTTGTTACCCAAAATCAGTTGGGTGAGATAGCGGATATACCGCTGATGATTGAAAGTCGAGGAGAACAAAATGAAAAGTAGTTGGACATTGAAAGAACATTCAGAAGGTGTTTTGGAAGTTGTTGTGGATGGTGATGTTTGGACAAAAGCCCAAAAACATGCATTTCAATATTTTAAGAAAAATATCACGATGAAAGGTTTCCGTCCTGGACAAGTTCCAGAAGCTTTATTAAAGAAACAAATTTCTAAAGAAGCCATTTATGAACAAGCTGTTGAAAATATCGCCAATACGGTTTTAGCCCAAGCTGTCAAAGAACAAAACTTAGAATTGGTCGCTCGTCCTACTTTGGATTATAAAGATGCAACAGATGAATCGGTTACTTTAGAATTCCATTGTGTAGTTGAACCGGAAGTGACTTTGGGAGACTATAAAGGATTAGATATTCATAAAGATGAAGTAGAAGTAACTGATGAAGATGTAGATAAAGAATTGGAACGTGTACAAGATCGTTATGCCGATTGGGTATTGCGTGAAGAAGGAGAAGCCGCTGTAGAAGGCGACCAAGTCATCATTGACTTTGTTGGTAAAAAAGACGGAGAAGCTTTCGAAGGTGGTTCTGGTGAAAATTATCCATTGGAATTGGGTTCGCAATCTTTCATCCCTGGTTTTGAAGATCAATTGATCGGTGTGAAATCGGGTGAAGTAAAAGATGTCAATGTGACATTCCCAGAAGATTATCAAGCCAAAGATCTTGCTGGACAAGATGCTGTATTCACAGTAACTGTTCATGATATTAAATATAAAGAACGTCCAGAAGTAAATGATGAATTGATCAAACAATTAAAACGCGATGGTGTAGAAACCGTAGAAAAATTTAAGGAAGTCACAAAAGAAGACCTTACAAAAGAGCGTGAACGCCAAGCGGAAGATAAATTCACTTCGGAAGTGATCAAGGCAGCTAGTGATAATGCAACGGTTGATATTCCTGCTGTGATGATCGAAAATGAAGTAGATAATGAATATCAACAATTTGTACAACGTATGCAACAGTCTGGATTTACCGTTGAACAATATTATCAAGCAACAGGTCAAACCGAAGAAGATATGAAAGCACAGATGCGTCCAGAAGCAACGGATCGTGTCAAGAATTCTTTGGTTTTACAAGCCATCGTTAAAGCTGAAAATATTGAAGTTTCTCAAGAAGATGTCGATAAAGAATACAATGAGATGTCTGAGTTGTACAAAATGGATGTCAATCAGATCAAACAATTGCTTCCAGCTTATCAAGTTCGTGCAGATCTAGCTCAACAGAAAGCATTAGAATTGATTAAGACTTCCGTTAAGTAGTAAAATACATATGATATAAAAAGGCGCTTAGCGTCTTTTTTAGAATCTAGAAATAAGGAGGAATTCCGATGACAGAAACATTTCCTTTAGTTTGTACACGTGGGGTTGTTGTTTTTCCGGATCAAGATATTGTGATTGATGTAGGGCGTGAACCATCCCTACAAGCTGTTGATAATGCCCAAAATAATTTCGAAAACCACATCGTATTGGTTTCGCAAAAAGACATAACAACGGATGAACCAGGTTTAGATGATATTTATCATGTGGGAACCCTTTGTGAAGTTCGCCATGTTCGTCGTTTTGAAAATTTTATTCGTGTCAAGTTTAGAGGATTGAAACGCGTTCGCTTGAATGAATGGATCCAAGGCGATACCAGCGATATGGCTGTGGTAGAAGAATTGGTGACCTATCGTCAAGATGAAACTGAAGAGCAAGCTTTGATGCGTATGATCGTAGATGCCTATGATCATTTTACGGGTGCGGATAAATTCATGTCCAAGGATATGATGATCGAGCTGTCCAAAGGCGTAGGTCCAGAAGGATTGAGCGATAAAGCCGTAACGGCCTTACCTATTTCTTTGGATCGTAAACAAGCCTATCTAGAAACATTAGGCGCCAATGATCGTTTAGAGATGTTGTTGGCCGATATTGAAAAAGAAAAGAAGATGGGCGAAGTTGAGAAAAAGATCAATGATACGGTCAAACAACGAATTGATCAAGGACAAAAAGATTATTACTTACGTGAAAAGTTGAATGCCATCAAAGAAGAATTAGGCGATGTCGTTGAACAAGATAAGGATGCGGAACAAATTCGTAAACGTCTCGAAGAAAATCCCTATCCTGAAAATATCAAAAAGAAAGTCAAAGAAGAATTGTCTCGTTATGAGATCTTACCGATGGCCAGTGGTGAAACCGGTGTTATCAAGACCTATGTGGATTGGTTGATGGATCTGCCTTGGTGGCAAGAAACCCAAGACAATCAAGATCTCAATCAAGCCCAGGCTACGCTTGATGCCGATCACTATGGCCTGGAAAAAGTCAAAGAGCGGATCTTGGAATATTTAGCAGTCAAACAAATGACCAATTCTTTGAAAGCACCAATCCTTTGTTTGGTTGGTCCTCCTGGGGTTGGTAAGACATCCTTGGCCCGCAGTGTAGCTCGTGCTTTGGATCGTAAATTTGTGAAGATTTCTTTGGGTGGTGTACGTGACGAAGCCGAAATTCGTGGGCATCGTCGTACCTATCTAGGGGCAATGCCAGGACGGATCATTCAAGGAATGAAAAAAGCCGGCGTTGTGAATCCCGTCTTCTTGATCGATGAAATTGATAAGATGGCCAGTGACTATAAGGGAGATCCTTCCTCAGCTATGTTGGAAGTATTGGATCCCGAACAAAACTCCTTCTTTTCCGATCATTACATTGAAGAACCGTATGATCTAAGCAAAGTCTTATTTATTGCGACGGCCAACTACTTAGAAAATATTCCACCGGCTTTACGAGATCGATTGGAAATCATTCAATTATCCAGTTATACCGATGTGGAAAAGATCCATATTGCTAAGGAACATTTATTGCCAAAACAATTAAAAGAAAATGGCCTACAATCCAGTCAATTAAAAATATCGGATGATTTGTTGCTGTATTTGATCCGGTATTATACCAGAGAAGCTGGTGTTCGACAGTTAGAACGAACGATCGCAACCATTTGTCGAAAGACGGTTTTAGCTATCTTAAAAGACAACAAGAAATCCATTCGCTTATCCAAGAAATTGATCCATGAATGGTTAGGCAATGAAAAAGTAGACTATGGCCATAAAGAAAAGAAAGACCAGATCGGAACGGTAACAGGTCTTGCCTACACGAGTTTTGGTGGCGATATTCTGCAAATTGAAGCCAATCGTTTTGAAGGAAAAGGCCGATTGATCTTGACCGGACAATTAGGTGATGTCATGAAGGAAAGTGCCAATATTGCGCTGGACTACATCAAAGCACATGCCAAAGAGTACAAGATCGATCCAAAATTATTTGAAACCAATGATGTGCATATCCACGTACCAGAAGGTGCCGTACCAAAAGACGGACCAAGTGCCGGTGTGACCATGACCACAGCTCTAGTTTCTTGTTTTGCCGAAATTCCAGTCAAAGCCAATCTGGCAATGACGGGTGAAGTTACCTTACGTGGAAATGTATTGCCTATTGGCGGTTTGAAGGAAAAGTCTTTAGCTGCCTATCGTTCCGGTATCACAACGATCTTGATCCCAAAAGAAAATGTGCGTGATTTGGATGAGATCCCACAAGAAGTAAAAGATGCCGTTGATTTTATTCCGGTATCGAGCGTAAAACAAGTTTTAAAACACGCATTAGTTGCATAGTATGAAAAGCGAATTTGTAACGAGTGCGACCAATAAGGATCAATGGCCACAAACTTCATTACCCGAAGTTGTGGTGGTTGGTCGCTCCAATGTGGGCAAAAGCAGTTTTATCAATGCATTGACCCAAAGAAAAAAACTGGCTTATGTCGGAAATACACCAGGAAAAACACGATTGATCAATTTTTTTACGATTGATGAAAAATGGATGCTCGTCGATGTTCCGGGTTATGGATATGCCAAAATGAGCAAACAAATGCTTCTAAAAATGGGTACCATGATGGATGAATATTTTACCCAAAGAGAACAAATTGCAGGCGTCATTTCTTTGGTGGATGCACGACATGAGCCCACACACGATGATCTGGACATGATCGATACGTTGAAACAGCTACAAATTCCCATCGTGGTCGTGGCAACCAAGATCGATAAAGTACCAAAGACCAAACGAGTCAAGGCCATCAAAGTCATTTCCCAGAAATTACAATTGCCTATGGCAACTGTTTATCCGGTTTCAAGTGTGGAAAAAACGGGCTTTGAACTGGTTTATCGTGCAATTCAAGATTGGATTCGATGAGCTTCGGCTCATCTTTTTTTACAAATTCCATAAAAAAGACCAAGAATGCCAATTTATTGTAAAAGAAAATAGATTTGTTATTATAAAGGTGCAAAAGATAGATACGAAGAAATATTCTTCGATATCAACCATTTGTTCATACACAGTACAACGATTCATTCAAAAAAGGAAAGAGGTAAGAATAAAAAAGTTCTGAAAAAGCTGTTTTGGATGAAGGAAGAGTATTCGAAACGTACATGCATGCGAAGAGAGATCCAATGAAAAGAAATCTTCAAAGGGCATGAATGAAGGATACGTGTACTAAATAAATCATTTGGAAGGGGATAGCGGTAGGAATAAAAAATTCTGAAAAAGCCGTTTCAAATGAGAAGTGATGGAAGTACTTATTAAAGGGTGAATGCGAAGAGAAGACAAATAATACAAATCTTCAAGAATGGTCATCTTTGAAAGAGTATGGAAATCAAGTGTAATGGTCAAAGTGATAAAGGTACAAGGAAAAAATAACAAAACAAACAGATCGTACGTAGAAGGACCGAAGAACAAATGGCATAGAAAAGAGCTAATCGAAAGGGTTAGCTCTTTTTCCTTGTATAAGGCGATATGACATCCACAATTGCAAGCTCATCAATGACCAAACCACGGGTTCACACAAAATTACACCAAAATAAGCGAGGGTCGGAATGATCCATAGGGTAAATACGATCTTACCACCAAGTTCAATACCACTAGAAATCAATGGATAGATCTTATAGCCCTGTCCTTGGAGCGCATTGCGATATGTCAATAAAGGACCTAAGACCACAAAACCAGGAATATTGATCCGTAAGTATTGCGTGCCATTTTCCAAGACAATGGGATTGGTCGATCCACTCAATAGATGGATCATCGATCGGGCAAAGCCAAAAACGATAACCGTCAGTACAAGAGTATAGATCCAATCAAAATGTATACAAAAGCGAATGCCTTGTTCGATGCGCTCCCATTGTTTGGCACCACGATTTTGCGATACAAACGTCGATGTTGTAGCTCCCAATGTTCCCAAGGGCAATACCAGTAAAGCAAACCATTTTCTAGCTGCTGTATGCGCGGCAATGATGTTGGTACCCAAAGGATTGATTCCACTTTGAAGAATGATGGTTCCCACCGAAACAATGGAAAACATAAATCCCATGGCCAAGCCTTGTGTCAACAATTCGTGGATGATGATGGGATCGATCCGAAAATGTTTTCGTTCTGGTACCAACAAAGGCTCTTTTTTGTGGATGAGACCAAAACAAAGAAGCGCGGCGATGGCTTGAGAAAGTACCGTAGCATAAGCAGCCCCACGTATCCCAATATGCCATTGGGTAATAAAGAGGGTATCCAAGATCACATTCAAAATGGAAGTGATGATCAGTACGTATAAGGGGGTTAGACTATTACCAATCGATCGAAATAAACAAGCGGCTAAATTATAAAACATCGTGATGACTAAAGTCGCTGCAATGAGCTGAATATAACCATAAGCCATGGAATAAATAGACTTTGGAGTTTTTAATACATGGAGCAACCATGGCATGAAAGCACAGGAAACAATGGATAAGATCAAGGCTATGCCAAAGCCTAGAATAAGACTTTCGGCAATGGCCATTTTTAAATGATTCTCATCTCTGGCTCCATAAAACCGACTAATCACAATGCCAAATCCGAGGCCCATCCCGCTACAAAACTGAACGATCAATTCAAAAATAGCAGCGGTCGATCCCAATGCCGCTAAAGGGGCATCCCCAAGAAAATGACCAATAAGCAGAGTATCTACCGTATTGTACAATTGTTGGAAAAAATTGGAAAAAAACAAAGGAATCGCAAAATATAGGATTCCTCGTTTGATGTTGCCTTGTATCAATGTTGGTTTCATTCGATGTCAATGGCCTCAACTTGTTGCAACCAAAGATCGCGACTGGCGTCGCTAGGCATACGCAGATCACCACGTGGCGATAAACAAATGGAACCAACCTTTACGCCATCTGGCATGCAGTTTCGTTTAAATTGCTGGGCAAAGAAACGTCGATAGAAAGTAAGTAATCCATTTTTGATGGTTTTTTTATCGATGGTAGGAAAAGCCTGGACACAGAGATCAAAGATCTTTTCCGGTTGTTCATGATGACGCAATAAATGATACAAAAAGAAATCATGTAGATCATACGAACCTAATACTTCTTCGGTTTTTTGAGCAATTTTACCAGAAGCATCCAAAGGTAATAGTTCTGGCGATACCGGCGTATCACAAATATCCATCAATACATCATGTAATGCATTTTGTCCTTCTTTTTGAGCTTGTAGAGCACGCGTTTCCACAATATAGCGAACCAAGGTTTTTGGCACCGATACATTGACTGCATACATGCTCATATGATCGCCATTATAAGTACACCATCCCAAAGCCAATTCACTAAGATCGCCCGTTCCAATGACGATTCCATTGTATTGGTTGGCAAGATCCATCAAAATTTGTGTTCGTTCTCGAGCTTGTGAATTTTCATACGTGATATCCATGATTTTTGGATCATGATGAATATCTCTAAAATGTTGATGGACAGCATCACCAATTGAAATGGTTTCTTTGGAGGCATGCAACAAATCAATCAATTGATCGGCATTGGTTTTGGTGCGCACGCTTGTACCAAAACCAGGCATAGAGATCGCATGGATATTTTTTGGATCGTATTGGCACAATTGGAAGGCACGCTCACATACCAACAAGGCCAAAGTAGAGTCCAATCCTCCTGAGATTCCAATAACGACATGTTCACAATGGATCTTGGATAGACGGGTAGCCAATCCCTGTGCTTGAATGTTTAAGATATTTTGGCAACGATGAATGCGTTGTTCACTATCGTTGGGTACAAAAGGATAGGCATCATAGGTTCGATGCAAGGCGATGGTATGGATGGGCTTTGACGCATAGGTGATGGTTTTTACATCGTGGACTTCATCTTCCATGCTGGTCTTAAAATGGATGCGATCATTCATGACATTTTGAATATCGATTTCACCCACAATAAAGTCCTTGGCATCTAGATAATTGCGTTCGGCTAAGACTGTCCCATTTTCACAAATCAAATCATGGCCTGAAAAGACCAGATCACTGGTTGATTCTTGGGGACCGGCACTGGCATATACATAGCCAGAATACGTTCTTGCACTTTGATCCACGACCAATTGATGACGATACACGTCTTTGGCAATTGTATCATTCGAAGCCGATAGGTTACATAAAATGTTGGCTCCAGCCAAAGCTAATTTTGAACTTACTGGAATGGTGACCCATAGATCCTCACAGAGTTCGGCACCAATACATGCCTGCGTAGTGGTATCATAGAAAACCAGACCATTCGATACAGGTACGATTTCTCCTTGCCAATTCATGGTATCGACTGGACAGTTTTTGCCACTGGTGAACCAACGAGTTTCGTAGAATTCATTATAGCTTGGAATATAGGTTTTTAATTGAAAGCCTAATACGTGATGATCAAAACAAAAGGCAGCCGCATTGTATAGTTTATTTTGAATTTGGACAGGCAAACCCACAAATGCCGCCATTTGATCAGGCATGGCCTCTAGAAAATGAGAAAGCCCTTGTTGTGCTTGTCTCAATAAAATATCTTCATAAAAAAGATCTTGGCATGTATAGCCAGTGATGCAAAGTTCAGGAAAGACGATCAATTGCGTATCCTGGGGAACTCTTGTACAAAGATCCAACATCGCCTGGACATTTTTTTGTGGATCACCGATTGCAACCGATGGTGTGGCAGCCACGACTTTATAGTATTGATAACGTTTCATTTCTTCCTCCCATAAAAAAAGATGGATAACACGTATCCATCTTATCATATTTTACTTAATTATTGACCAATTCATGTACTTCATCGCCATATTGCGAAAGATCTGCGGTTTTCATCTCATCTTCATTGGCATATTTCTTGACCAACGCACTGGAGCGAGGAATCGCTTGTAACGTTCCGGCACCACCAACGCAGCCACCAGGACAAGCCATACCTTCAAGCAGATAGCCATTTAAACGACCTGCTTTTGCCATCATCAACATGGTCTTGCAGTTTTTCAAACCTTCGGCAGCTTGTACCTTGACTTTGATGTCTGGATGTTCTTTTTCAATCAATTCTTTGACGGAAGCCGCTACACCACCAGTGACCGCAAATTGACGACCGGCTTTGGTTCCATCCACAAATGGATCATCGACCGTAATTTGTTCAAGGTCAATTCCTTTGGCTTGGAACATACCCATGACTTCTTCAAATGTTAATACAAAATCAATATCACTACGAACCGAATGACGACTTGCTTCCAACTTTTTGGCGGCACAAGGACCAATAAAGACCACTTTGGCTTTTGGTTTACGCTTTTTGATCCAACGACCCGTTAGCACCATTGGGGTCAGGGCCATCGAGATATTTTTCGCAAATTGTGGGAATTCTTTTTTCGCCATGACCGACCAAGAAGGGCAACAACTTGTACCCATAAAGTCTAAGTTTTCTGGAACATTTTTCAAAAAATCTTCGGCTTCGTCAATCGTACAAAGATCGGCGCCAATGGCTACTTCTACTACATCGGCAAAACCTAATTCTTTCAATGCGGTCTTGACTTTATCGGGAGTCACTTTGGGACCAAATTGACCAACAAAGGCCGGAGCAATAGCCGCAATGACCTCATAGCCTTGTTTCATCGCATAGATAGTTTGGAAAATTTGTCCTTTATCAACGATTGCGCCAAATGGACAGTTCACCAAACATTGTCCACAACTGACACATTTATCATAATTGATCTCGGCTTTGCCATTTTCATCGGAACTGATGGCATTCATTCCACAGCTGGAAGCACAAGGACGCTCCATCTTGATGATTGCATGGTAAGGACAAGCCTCGGCACAACGGCCGCATTTGATACAGCCACTTTGATCAATGTGCGAACGTCCATTGACAATTGAAACCACTTTCTTTGGACATACTTCGGTACATTGATGAGAAAAACATCCTTGGCACATGTCCGTGACAATGACCTTTTTTTCTGGACAGGCATTGCAGGCAAACTTGATGATGTTCACTAGTGGTGGTTCATAATACTTTTCGGGCTGAATACCATTTTCAATACCATCACTGACAACGCCAGCTTCACTCACATCTCTTAGATCGAGTCCCATTCCTACACGTAAACGTTCACCAATGATGGCACGCTCTAGGAAGACATTTTCTTGATTTCCTGGTAAGATGTCATAGGGAACTTGTTCCATTTGTTTCGCATAGTCTTCGTTGTCGTTATAGGCCATTTCGGCAATGGCAGCAAAGACCTTTCTGCGCGTATCTGTTACTGAATTGTATACTCCTCGCATAAATTTTTCTTTCACCTCAATATTTATCTTCTGTCTGTTAACATAATAACAAACTTATGATGCTTTTAAAAGTGATTTTTTTCACAAATAATATGGTACAATCTAACTATGAAAAAAATTGTATGGGATTGGAACGGTACATTGTTTGATGATTTACATCTATGTTTTTCTTGTATCAATCGATTATTGAAAAATCATGCATTAGATCCATTGCCAAATATTGATGCCTATCGAAATGTATTTGGTTTTCCAATCGCTGATTATTATCAACGAATTGGATTTGATTTTGAGCAAACACCATTTTCAGTATTGGCTCAAGAATATATGGAGGATTATCAAGCTAAAAGTATGCATTGTTCCTTATATAGTGATGTGATGGATACGATTGAAAAAGTAGAAAAGAAAAAAACGCCACAAGTGATCTTATCGGCCAGCAAGAAAGCTTTTTTATTGGATCAAATTGAACAATTTCCTTTGGAACAACATATGGATGGGATTTATGGTATCGAAGACATCTATGCCAAGAGCAAAGTCGAATTGGCACAAGCCTATCGAAAACAGAATCCATGGGATGAATTGTGGTTTGTCGGCGATTCGGTCCATGATTATGAAGTGGCTCAGGCAATCGATGCCCATTGTGTATTGGTGGCGAGTGGCCATCAAGCCAAGTCGACCTTAGAGAAGATGCCCACACCGGTTGTAAATCAATTATCAGATAGTTTGGAGTATATCTATGAAAGAGATTGAAGTATCCGAAAATGATGCAGGACAACGATTGGACAAATTTTTATTGAAGACCTTTCCAGATCTATCGAAATCCATGATGTATAAGGGAATTCGTAAAAAGAAGATCAAAGTCAATCGAAAACGATGCACCTATGATCAGAAGTTACAGATCCATGATCATATCTTATTATTTTTGCCACCGGATGTATTGAAAGAAAAGGAAAGAGAAGTGCCAACGGCATCCACCCAATTGGATATCGTATTCGAAGATAAGAATCTTTTGATCATCAATAAACCGGCAGGATTGTTGAGTCAATCGGATCAAAAAGAACAACAAGATTGTGTGGTTTCCCGACTTCAAGCCTATCTCTACCAAAAGGGAGAATATACGATGACGGATCACAGTTTTGCGCCGACGATCTGTCATCGTTTGGATCGCAATACGGCTGGCTTGATCATTGCGGCTAAAAACGCGAATACCTTACGGATCATCAATCAAGCCATTGCGGATCGATCCATCAAAAAACAATATCGCGCCTTGATCAGTGGTACTTTTTTATTGGATTCCTTTCAAATGCATGGCTATATCAAAAAAGAAGGAACCAAAGCCATCGTAAAAGACAACCCCACACCCGGATTTGTAGAAGCCTATATGGATGTGAAAACCCTAGCTAAAAAGAATGATGCGACATGGTGTGATATCCAGTTGCATACGGGAAGATTTCATCAGATTCGAGCATTGATGGGGCATTATCACCATCCATTGGTGGGAGATCACAAGTATGGCTATAAAGGTTTAGAAAAACAGTATCATTTGGTTGCATATCGTTTGGATCTGAGTCATGTACCCATGCGGATTTCGCAACGTATTTTTGAAATCTAAAGAATATCTTCATATTGGATGTCTATAGTAAACGTATGGACATCTTTTTTTATCTATATTTATTGGCCATTGCGATCAATGATTGGCAAACGATGTATTTTTCCAAATGGTGGATCTTGCCATCTCTTGTGATGATAGGCTGCTTTTTTCCGGTCGATCTTGTCTCATCCGGTATGGGGCTTGGTTTGTTTGGCGGGATCGGTTGGTTGCTGTATCGTATCCATCCCGATTGGATAGGGACAGCCGACGTTGCCTTTTTGGCTTATTTTGGTTTTCTTTTGGGCTATGAAAGAATGAGTATAGCTCTCTTCACTGGAATTGGTATAGGGCTCATTTTAGCTTACGTTCGAAATCTTAAGATGATTCCTTTTCTAACTTGTTTAAGTCTAGGATGCTGGCTGGCTTGGCAGCATGGATATGGACTCTTTTACGCCATGCTTGGTCGAATCTGGATTCGATAGGTAGAATAAGGACAAGTTCTTTTTGGGTTAGGGGATGCACAAATTCCATTTGATAGTTTTGCAACATCAATCCTTGATCATCTTCTATTTGACCATAGAGTGGATCATTGATGATGGGATGGGATAGATGTGCACAATGCAGTCGAATTTGATGTTTTCGTCCCGTCAACAAGTTGACATGTAAAAAAGAAACGGTAGGCGTAGCCTGGATCCGTTGAAATTGGGTGTGTGCTGGTTTTCCATGTGGATGGATGATCATGGCATTCTCATGTCGATGGCGTCCTATCGAGAAATTCGCTTCTTTGATGTTGGCAGGAAATTTCCCTTTCACCAGACAACGATACGTTTTCTGCATTTCATGCGACCGGAAAAGATGATCCAGCATTCCTTGAAAGAAAGGATTCTTGCAGAATAAAACTAGGCCACTGGTCTCAAAATCAATACGATGACAGGCTTGGGCTTTATGTGGCCAGCCACATTGATAGAGATAGGCATTCACTTGATCTTGTAGAGATGGGTTGCCATTTCCATCGTCATGCACCAATAAAAAAGGGGGTTTATTGACAACGAGCAAGATCTCATCTTCATAGATGATGGATATTGGATCGGAACTTGAAACGATGATCGAATCTTCCCATGGAAAGTAGATCGTGATCAATTGATGGGCTTTGTATTGCGCCGGGATCGAATATTGTGCTGCTTTTCTTTTGGACAGATGAAAAGCTTGGATAAAGTCTTGTTTCGTTCCATCTTGTTGGGGCATGATTTGCATTTGATACGCATCCAAATAGAGGAAAATAAAGTGATTCATAGATTCAGTATAGCACGGATACGTGTTATAATTGGAATAGAAAAGGAGTGATTTATATGCGTATTTTTAAATGTGATAAGTGTGGAAATGTGTATGAAATGATTGAACAAAAAAGTGGTTGTACACCTGTTTGTTGCGGTAGCCCAACACGGGAATTAAAAGCGGGCGAAGTGGATGCGGCCATGGAAAAACATGTACCTGTCTTAAGCCAGGAAAACGATACATTGATCGTCAAGGTAGGTAGTGTTCCTCATCCAATGCAGGATGTTCATTATATCATGAATATCTGGGCAGAATTTGAAGATGGTAGCATGGATAGGATCTCATTGGTGCCTGGCCAAGCACCTGAAGCCAGCATTGCTTTAAGAAATCGCAAGGGACATGTTGTGGTGTATGAATATTGTAACTTGCATGGTCTTTGGAAAGCGGAAATGGATATTGCATAGCTCTGTTTTAAACAGAGCTTTTTCATGGGAGAGTGTATGACGTTTTTTGAAGATGGTTTTAAGAAAAATGGCTTGATTTGGTTACGGTATATCTATTATGCACTGGTTGGCTGTCTGATTGGTGCCATCGTTGGTTTGGCCGAAACGATATTTTGTCTTGTATTAAATGGAATCTTTAAAATTCGCGTGGGCTTAGAGATGCCATTGCTTCTATTGATGCCTTTTGCCGGGTTATTGATCGTTTATATCTTTGTGCATTATGGCGGCAAAAGCAAAGAAGGAATGAATCTAGTCTTTAAAGTCGATCAAGGAAAATATAGTACCATCACCTATCTTTTAGTACCTTGTATGGCGATTTCGACTTGGCTGACCCATCTTGTGGGTGGCAGTGTAGGTCGAGAAGGTGTAGCCGTACAAATTGGCGCTACATTATCGTATCGCATTGGTGAAAAGTTACCGTTTTCCATTCCAAAATCCATGTTGCTGGAAACCGGAATCGCAGCGGGTTTTTCAGGCTTGTTTGGGACACCGATCGCGGCCGCTTTTTTTGGGCTTGAAGTTTTAGTATCGGGAGCGATTCGCTATGAAGGACTTTGTTCTGCCTTGACTGGATCCTTTATGGCTGCATATATCTCTGGTTTGTTTGGGATCCATGCCACCCAATTTGTCTTGCCACATGTGTCGATCACTTTTTTCTTGATGTTGCGGGTGATCGTATTGGGCATCGTATGTGCTTTCATTGGTATGTTTTTTTCAAAAAGCTTGCAATTTATGCGTAATAATTTAGCAAAGCTTTGGCCAAATCCATATCAAAGAATCTTTATCATGGGCATCCTGTGTGCGGTATTATTAGCGACTTTGTATCATGGTCGATATTGTGGTTTGGGTGTGAATTTGATCCAAGCGGCCATGACTGGGAAAACAATTTATCCGTGGGACTGGATCTTAAAATTGGTCATGACCGTTTTGGTTTTGGCAAGTGGTTTTCAAGGTGGTGAAGTCATGCCATTATTTACGATTGGTACGTGTTTAGGCTATTGGATTGGTACGCTTTTAGGGATTCCTCCTATGTTTGCAGCCGCTTTGGGATATGCCGCTTTATTTGCCGCGGGAACCAATACCTTGTTGGCACCCATTGCGATTGGTATGGAAATCTTTGGTACGCAGTATTTTATGCCTTTTTTTATTGTCTGTGCCATCGCCTTCTTATTGAATAAAAATCATTCCATCTATGTTTTGCAAAGAAATTTACGAATTTAGTATGTAAACTCTTACAATTTAACTTAATTTATATACATTGATTCATTTTGTGTTATAATTTTTTTAGTAAATACTTAGTATTAGGAGGATGAGTATGGAAAAGAATAATATGCTCGCCATGATTTTAGCGGGCGGGCGCGGAACGCGTTTAAAAGATTTGACGGCTAAAAACGCGAAACCGGCCGTACATTTCGGTGGAAAATATCGTATCATCGATTTCCCATTGAGCAACTGTGCCAATGCAGGTATTGATATCGTGGGTGTGTTGACCCAGTATGAACCCGTTGAATTGAATGCCTATGCCGGTGCAGGACAACGTTGGGGCTTGGATACGCGAGGCAGCGGTGTCTATGTATTACCACCAAGTGAGAAAGATGGAACCAAATTTGATGTCTATCAAGGAACGGCGGATGCCATTACTCAAAATATCGATTTTATCGATCGTTTTGATCCTGAATATGTTTTAGTTTTATCGGGTGACCACATCTATAAGATGGATTATGCGAAAATGCTTGCATATCATAAAGAACATGATGCCGATGCGACCATTGCGGTATTACCTGTTTCTTGGGATGAGGCCAGTCGTTTTGGTATTATGAATACCGATGAGGATGGAAACATTGTTGAATTCGAAGAAAAACCTGCTCAGCCAAAGAGCAACTTGGCAAGTATGGGTATTTATATCTTCAATTGGAAATTATTGCGTAAAGAATTGATTGCCGATATGAAAGTGGAAGGATCAAGCCATGATTTTGGAAAAGATATCATTCCATCGTATTTAAATCAAGGAAAAAAATTAGTGGCTTGGCGTTTTGAAGGGTATTGGAAAGATGTTGGAACCATTGATTCCTTATGGGAAGCCAACATGGATCTATTAAATAAGAGCAGTGAATTGAATTTAGATGATCCAACTTGGAAAATTTATACGGAAGACATTCCAGCTTTGCCAGAATATATCGGACCAAATGGAAAAGTAGAACATTCTTATGTCAATCAAGGAGCCGTTATTTTAGGCCATGCGAAAGAATCCGTCATCTCCAATGGTGTCACGATCGAAGAAGGGGCTATCGTTGAACAATCGGTATTATTACCAGGTGTTACTGTAGGTGCAGGTGCAAAAGTTTATAAGGCTTTGGTCGCAGATAACATCAAGATCGATGCCGATACAAAAGTTGGTTCTTTATCAAGTAAAGAAGTCACTTTAGTGGCAAAACATGTGAAGAAAGGTGGATAATCATGGCAAAAGCATTAGGTATCATCGCTTATAATGACTCCAGCGTATATGTAGAAGGAATGCAATCGTATCGTCCTATGGCAGCCTTCAATTTTATGGGACGTTTCCGTATGGTCGATTTTCCCATGTCAAATATGACAAATAGCGGAATGGATAATATCCAAATTTATATCAATGGAAATCCAAAACCATTGTTCAAGCATATTGGTCGAGGCCGTCAATATAATATCAATGCGAAACATGGAAATTTGGAATTGGTGCCATTATATAAAGAAAATATAACGGGTCGAATCACACCCGATGTGGATACGTATTATGATAATTTACATAGTATTCAAACATCCAATTGTGAATATGTGATCATTGCCCCAACAAATATCATTTATCAAGCGGATTATGCAGAGCTTTTAGATCAACATATCGAAAGCGGTGCGGATATTTCGATTTTGTATCAAAATATCGATACGGCCAAAGAAGAATATATTGGTTGTGCAACGGTTCAATTGAATCGTCAAAAAGGAATCGAATCTTTAGGATATAATATCGGTAAATATAAAAATCGTAGTTTATCGTTGGAAACCTATATCATGTCAAAAGAGATTTTTGTGAATGCCATCCTCGAAGCAAGAAAAACATCAGCCTTATATTGGTTACGTGATATTGTCAACGATTTATGCAGTGAATTGGATATTCGTGGTATTCCATATCGCAAGAAGATTTACTATGTATATGATCTAAAATCCTATTATGAGGCAAATATGGCAACCTTAGAACCTGAAAATATGAAACAATTACAAAATTGGTCTGTGTATACACGTTCGTATGATTCAAGTCCTGCCATCTATCCAAATGGCGGTAATGCAACCAATTCTTATGTTTCCAATAGTTCCAAGATTTCGGGTACAGTTGTTAATTCGATCATTGGACGGGGTGCAGTGATTGGTAAAGATTCTGTGATCGAAAATTGCTTGATCATGCCAGAAGCAACGGTTGCTGCCAATGCCCACTTAAAAAATGTCATTGTTGATAAATATGCAAATATCATTCACAAAAAGGAATTAGAAGGTGAATCGGACAAACCTCTATATATTGGCAGAAGGGAGACTGTATAATGGCTTCAATCTTAATGGTTGCCAGTGAAGCATTGCCTTTTATCAAGACAGGTGGACTGGCAGATGTGGTTGGTTCCTTGCCACAAGCATTATCGCAAAAAGGACATGAAGTAAAAGTAGTCATTCCACTTTATCGTAAGATCTGGGAAAAATATCAAAGTGAATTATATTTTGATTGTGAATATTCAGTATCAATCAATTATCATGAAGTGCCCGTACGTTTATATTCCAAGATGGAAGGTGATGTATGTTACTTCTTTATTCAGCATCAAGGATACTTTGAACGAGATACTTTATATGGCTATGATGACGATGGCGAGCGTTTTGCGTATTTCCAAAAAGCTGTCATTGAAATGCTGAATCAATTGAATTATTGGCCAAATATCATTCATTGTCATGATTGGCAAACCGGTATGATTCCTTGTATGGTCAAAGAAACCCATGATTCGGACCCTCGATACAATGCGATTCGTTTCGTATATACGATCCATAACTTATTGTTCCAAGGAAATTTTGGACCAGAAATGTTAGATTCTTGTTTGGGTTTGCCTTATTATTTAATGGAAAATGGAAATGTGAAATTTGATGGTGGCATTTCTTTCATGAAATCAGGTATTTTATATGCCGATAAAGTGACGACCGTATCTCCAACGTATTCACAAGAAATATTGACGCCACAATATGGTGAACATTTGGAAGCTGTCCTCAATATGCGTAAGTACGATTTATGGGGCATTGTCAATGGCATTGACACCAAATCTTGGGATCCCAAAACGGATCCAATGATCGAATATCATTATGATAAGATCAATGTGCGGGTCCAAAAGCTCAAAAATAAATTGGCTTTACAGAAGGAATTGGGATTGAATCAAGATGAAGATGTTTTGTTGGTTGGCTGTGTAAGTCGCTTGACTTGGCAAAAAGGTTTTTATCTATTGATGGAGCAATTAGATGCTTTATGTGCAGCTCCTATTCAACTGGTCATCCTTGGTACAGGTGAAGCTCCGATCGAAAACAAATTCCGTGATTTGGAAAATGGCAATAAAGGTAAGATCGTATTCTATAATGGCTATAATGAAGAAGTGGCCCATCGCATCTATGCTGCCAGTGATTTGTTCTTGATGCCAAGTTTGTTTGAACCATGTGGCATTTCACAATTAATTTCGCTTCGTTATGGAACTCTACCTTTGGTGCGTGAAACAGGTGGATTAAAAGATACAGTCGATGCATACAATGAATATGAGAAGAGCGGAAATGGATTTAGCTTTGAAAAGTATGATTCCAACGATTTGATCAATGTTTTATATTACGCATGCGATGTATACTACAATCGTAAAGACGATTGGCAAATGCTGCAAACCAATGCGATGAATACCGATGTATCGTGGGAGAATAGTGCCAACACGTATTCATTGCTGTACAATGAACTGATGAATCAATAAGCTTTTTTGCGATAGATATATCGCTTACATATCCCTGTGAAAATAAGAAATATGTATTGTTTTCTCAGCTAAAATGGATTAATATATTTGTAGTTATTGAAGTAGGAGGAATATCATAATGAAACAAATTACTGTAACTGTAGTAGATCCAGTAGGACTTCATGCACGTCCTGCAACGGTAGCTGTTAATGCAGCTTCTAAATTCAAAAGTGAAATTAACGTTGCTTTCAAAGGACGCGAAGTAAACATGAAATCAATCATGGGTGTTATGTCTTTAGGAATCCCTACACAGTCAGAAATTACAATTAGCTGCAATGGTGAAGATGAAGATGCTGCTATTGCTTCTATCGAAGAAGTATTGCGTGCACAAAAAATCATCGACTAATTGATGCAAATAAAAAGGCCACGAAAGTGGTCTTTTTTTATTGTATGTTTACGAAGTAAACATTTCGCTTTAGCGTGTCGAGTACATGAAATGTACGAGATAAAAAACCACCTGCTATGCGGGTGGAAGATAAAAAAGTTATACAAAATAATCACCTATCTTTCTAT